>JASLCK010000305.1 GCA_030151865.1 Rhodospirillaceae bacterium
GCGTCCAGGCGGTTGCGGAATTCCGGCGTAAACAGACGCTGGATTGCTTCCTGATCGTCACCCTCGCGGGTCTCGCGGTTGAAGCCGATGGCGGGCTTGGCCAGATCGGACGCCCCGGCATTGGTGGTCATGATCAGGATGACATTGCGGAAATCGACGTTCTTGCCGTTGTGATCGGTCAGCTTGCCGTGATCCATCACTTGCAGCAGGACATTGAACAAGTCCGGGTGGGCCTTTTCAATTTCGTCGAGCAACAGCACCGCATGGGGATGTTGATCCACCGCATCCGTCAGAAGACCGCCCTGATCAAAGCCCACATAGCCGGGCGGTGCGCCCAACAGACGGGACACCGAATGGCGTTCCATATATTCCGACATGTCAAAGCGGATCAGTTCGATCCCCAGGACCGACGCCAACTGCCGCGCCACTTCGGTCTTGCCGACGCCGGTCGGGCCAGAGAACAGATAGCAGCCGATCGGCTTTTCCGGTTCCCTCAAGCCGGCGCGGGCCAACTTGATGGCCGACGACAGGGCGACGATGGCCTTGTCCTGCCCGAAAACCATGGTGCGCAGATCGCGTTCCAGGTTCTTCAACACCTCCATGTCGTTGGTGCTGACGCTCTTCGGGGGGATGCGGGCGATCTTGGCGACGATCTCCTCCACATCGCGGACGGTGACGGTCTTGCGGCGCTTGCTTTCGGGCAGCAGCATGCGGGCCGCCCCCACCTCGTCGATCACATCGATTGCCTTATCAGGCAGCTTGCGGTCGCCGATATAGCGGGCCGACAGTTCCACTGCGGCGCGGATGGCGTCGTTGGTGTAACGGACGTGGTGATGCGCCTCGTAATAAGGCTTGATGCCGTGCAGGATTTTGACCGCATCTTCGACCGACGGTTCGTTGACGTCGATCTTCTGGAACCGGCGCACCAGGGCCCGGTCTTTTTCGAAGTGGGTGCGGAATTCCTTATAGGTGGTCGAGCCGATACAGCGCAACGACCCCGAGGACAAAGCGGGCTTTAACAGGTTGGACGCATCCATCGACCCGCCAGAGGTTGCCCCCGCGCCGATCACCGTGTGGATTTCGTCAATGAACAGGATCGCGCCGTCCAGCGCTTCCAGTTCGGTGACGACGGCCTTCAGCCGTTCTTCGAAATCACCGCGATAGCGGGTGCCTGCCAGCAAGGAGCCCATGTCGAGCGAGAAGATGGTGGCGTTCTTCAGAACTTCCGGCACCTCGCCCTTGACGATACGCCGGGCCAGACCTTCAGCAATGGCAGTTTTGCCGACACCCGGATCACCCACATAAAGCGGATTGTTCTTGGACCGGCGGCAAAGGATCTGAATGGTGCGTTCGATTTCGAAATCACGGCCGATCAGGGGGTCAATCTTACCCAGTTCAGCCTTGTGATTGAGATCGACGCAATAGGCCGTCAGCGCTTCGCGCCCCTTTTTAACCACGGTTTCGCCCTTAGCTTCCTCCTCCGCGCCCTGGACGGGGCGGGCTTGGCTGCGGCCGGGGGCCTTGGCAATCCCGTGGGAAATGAAATTGACCGCATCCAGCCGGGTCATGTCCTGCAATTGCAGGAAATAGACGGCGTGGCTTTCCCGTTCGGAAAACAGCGCGACGACGACATTGGCGCCGGACACCTCTTCATGCCCGGAAGACTGGACGTGGATGGCCGCCCGCTGCACAACCCGCTGGAAACCGGCGGTCGGCTTGGGCTCGCCCACCCGCGTCGTCACCAGATCGGCCAGCGCGGTATCGATAAAATCGGTCAGATCGCGGCGCAACCGGTCGAGGTCGACATTGCAGGCCTTCAGGACGGCCAGAGCGTCTTCGTCTTCCGCAAGGGCTAACAGCAGATGTTCCAGCGTCGCGTATTCGTGACGCCGCTCGGACGCCAGGGCGAGAGCGCGGTGTAAGCTCTGCTCAAGATTTCGCGACAGCATGGGCACTATTCCTTCTCGATAGTACACTGAAGCGGATGCTGGTTCTGCCGGGCCAAATCCATGACCTGCGTCACCTTGGTTTCCGCTACTTCATATGTGTACACGCCACAGATTCCGACCCCGCGCTGGTGCACGTGCATCATGATGCGCGTCGCCTCTTCACGGTTCTTGCCGAAATAGCGTTCCAACACATGGACGACAAACTCCATGGGGGTGTAGTCGTCGTTCAGCATCAGAACCTTGTACATCGACGGCCGCTTGGTTTTGGGTTTGGCCTTGATGGCCACCCCCGTCTGCTTGCCGTCGTCATCTTGTCTATCGTCGTCGTGTCCGCTCATTGATTTGGTTCGGCTTGTCGGTGTGTCTGCGTTGAACACTCTTATCATATTGGTGATTTTCCCGGCTGGAAAAGTCCCCTATGCATCAGGACAGCATATCATGCACTCTTTCCGCCAAAAGCACACGGCCCGGTGGAGAAGTCTCCACCGGGCCGGTTGTAATTTCTCTCAGCCGAAAGGCTGATCAAATCATGCGAAAGCGGAAGAACAACCGCCTTATCGCGCCGCGTTCTGCTTAAGCGGCCTTGGAAATCTGCGACACGGTCGCTTCAACGCGCTGGTTGATCGGGGCGTAGGCTTCTTCCGCCAGCTTGGTGGTCAGCTGGTTCAGCTTGGCGCCTTCGGCAACCAGCTTGTCGAAATTGGTCTTGGCCACCGACGACGACAGGTCGATGACTTCCTTCAGGGTCTTGGCACCCAGCAGGGCCTTGCTGACGCCGACGCTGTCTTCGATCTGCGCCTGAGCCAGGGACACCAGTTCCTTCGAGATTTCCTGCACGCCGCGCGCCAGGATGGTCGAGGCCTGAACAAAAGCGTCCACATTGGCCTTGCTGTATTGCAGCACGTCTTCGTAACCCTTGAAGGCGGCATTGCCAGCCTTGACGGCAGCGTCAACCTGTTCCTTGGTCAGGGACACGGCCTTATCGACGCCCTTGCTGGCCACGTCGGCGCCGGCCTTGACGACGCTTTCGATGGTTTCCTTATGAACGGCGACAGCTTCTTCAATCTGCTTGACGGTGTCGGCGGCGGGAGTAGCAGCAGCCTTGGCGGTCTTGGCGGTGGTCATGTCCCTATGCTCCTTTAAACAGATCCGTGGGTTTGGTCAGTGGGCAACGCAAGGGCGAAACCAACCGCGCCGGATTAACCTGTCGCGCGTTTTGCGTTGCAGCATGCTATTAGCTATGCCCCTTTCCCCGCCCGCTCGTCAACATCTTTTTGTGCAGTGCAACAAATCTTACGCGGGATTGTCACCAGGACGCCATCAACTGATGGGTTGATCAAACAAAAGGGGACGCCTAAGCGCCCCCTTCGCGAGATTTTGCTGGAAAAACCGCATCGATCAGCGGGAACCGGCCCCCACCAGACCGTTGGGCTTGGTGTCGATATACCAGCGTTCGCGGTCATCACGCTGCTTGTTGGCGATTTCGTAGGAATCCCACTTGCGTGCCGGATTAAAGGCGATGCCGGTCTTGTCCGCCGCCAACAATTGGGCCGGGAAGGTCAAGGCGGCAAAATCGGGGTTGGGATATTGCCAGGCGTTAAAGGTAAAGCGCCCCTGATGGCAAGCCGCCACCGTCCAGTAATAACCGTCGGAAGCAATATGCTGCCCCGTCACAGTGGGACCGAACGCGCCGTTTTGTTCCAATGCAGCGGTCAGGGCGGACGCCTGCTCGGGCGTTAAAGTAGTCTTGCCAACCTTGCCGCGCCAGATGGCCTGCGGATCATCCAAAGATACCAAGGTCAGTTCGTTGGCACCGATCACCCGCTGGTCCAACACATTGGCCCCCGTGAAGCCCAGTTCATAGATGCGCACCTGTTCGCGCCAGACGCCGTTATAAACGGCGCGCACCTGTTCCGGCGAACCGGCACGGCAGCTTTGCGCCATGTCGTCACCAGCCAGAAAGGAAAACCAGACGGCCCGCCGGGCGACCGGGTTGTCTATCCCCTCCCCCTGATACGCGCAGCCTGAAACCATGACGCCAATCGCCGCAGCCAAAACGCCGAGGGACGCTTTTTTAAACATGATTATTTACCGTTTCCTAAAGGTTGGTGAGGCACACTGCAAACCAATACCCGCTTATCTTGGCAGAAATGGGGCGAAAAGGTTAAAAAACCTTGTCTTCGGCTGCTTGAAGATATGGACAGGGACCATCTGGATTTCCTATTGTGAAAACCAGCAATTCCGCAGCGTTCCGAGCCAGATTATAGGACTTGAAATTGAGCGCCAGACCAGTTCTCAAAGCCCTGATGTCGAAGTTTGGTCAAACTGCCGCCGTAATGGCCTTGGCGTTTGGCCTGATTGTTTCAACAGCGGCGCAAAGTCCCGCCTTGGCCAAATACGCCTCTTTGGTCGTTGACGCCGAAACCGGCGAAGTTCTGCATTCGGTCAATGCCGATCAGAAAAACTATCCGGCTTCGCTGACCAAGATCATGACCCTTTACCTATTGTTCGACGAATTGGACAAGGGCCGGGTCAGTCTGAATACCGAACTGCCGGTATCCGCCCATGCCGCCGCCCAGGCCCCGTCGAAGCTGAACCTGCGCCCCGGCGACACCATCGAGGTCGAAGACGCCATCCTGGCCCTGGTGACCAAGTCGGCCAACGACGTGGCGGTGACGGTGGGTGAATATATCGGCGGCAGCGAACCCGCCTTTGCCGAGATCATGACCCGTAAGGCCCGCGAACTGGGCATGCGCCAGACCCAGTTCCGCAATGCGTCGGGTCTGCCCAATCTGTCCCAGTTCAGTTCAGCCCGCGATATGGCGACCCTGGCCCGCGCCCTGATCCATAACCACGCCAAGTGGTACCACTATTTCTCGACCAAGGAATTTAGCTACAACGGCCAGACCATCGGCACCCACAACCATATGATGGGCCGTTATCCCGGCGCGGATGGCATCAAGACCGGCTTTATCGCCGCCTCGGGCTTCAATCTGGTGGCTTCGGCCAAGCGCAACGGCCGCCGCCTGATCGGCGTGGTGTTCGGCGGGCAGTCTGCCGCCGCCCGCGACCGTCACATGATGGCCCTGCTGGATGCCGGTTTTGCCCGCACCCCCGGCTCGTCGGGTGTCGAAATGGCCAGCATGCCCGACCAATCGGGCAACGATGACGACAGCGCCGACGAAAAGACCGCCGCCCCCACCGCCACCGTGGCAGCCGCCTCGGCCCCGGCCGTGATGAAGGCGATGGCGCAAAGCCGCGCTGCCCAGCCCGCCCCCAAGCCGGTCAAGACCGCCGCCGTCGTCAAACGCAAGAAGGCCGAACCTGAAGATGCCGGCGACGCCGAGGACGACGACAGCGAGGAAGATGATGGCTGGGGCATCCAGGTTGGTGCCTATGCCCAGAAGGCCAAGGCCCAAAGCGCCGCCCGCACCGCTTACAGTAAGCTGGGCAAGCTGGTGGAAGACGGTGAAATCAGCATCGCCAGCACCAAGCGCCGCCCCCATCATTCCCAGGTGTTCCGCGCCCGTGTCATCGGCTTGCCCGAAGACACCGCCCGCGAAGCCTGCCGCCGTCTGGCGCGCAACCACCTGTCCTGCGCGGTAATCACCGCATCGGTGAACGTGGCATCGCGTTAAAAGCGATTTTGCCCCTTACAAAAAAGGCCCGGTTCAGACGAACCGGGCCTTTCTTTTTACCTGTGCCTCTTTACCCAAAATCAACACCACACGACTCAGTTTGGAATTTTTCTAAGAATAATTCCATTTTTTGATTCAGGTCAATGCAAGCCCATATCATCTTTGTGGTTAATGCCTTCTGAGGCAGCGGCGTCATGCTCGCCGCCGGATAGGAGGGATAAATGCAAAAGTTTGCCGTCATCGGTCTGGGGGCCATTCTGGCGTTGCCGACCATGGCGTTTGCTGGCGATCTGCGCCAGGACGCCAATGAAGTGTTTAAGCCGATTCCGTCGGTGGTGCCCGCCGTCAAGGACAACGCCGTCACCCACGAAAAGGTGGAACTGGGCAAGGAACTGTTCTTTGACCCGCGCCTGTCGAAAAGCCAGATCATCAGCTGCAACACCTGCCACAACCTGGGCACCGGCGGCGTTGATGCCGGTCCGACCTCGATCGGTCATGGCTGGCAGAAGGGTCCGCGCCGCGCCCCCACCGTTCTGAACGCGGTATTCAACATCGCCCAGTTCTGGGATGGCCGCGCCGAAGATCTGAAGTCCCAGGCCAAGGGTCCGGTCCAGGCCAGCGTGGAAATGAACAACACCCCGGCTCAGGTGGTCGCCACTTTGTCGGCCAGCCCGGAATATGTTGATCAGTTCAAGCGCGCCTTCCCCAACGAAAAGGCCCCCGTCAGCTTTGACAACATGGCCAAGGCCATCGAAGCGTTTGAAGCCACGCTGATCACCCCGGCGGCGCGCTTCGACCAGTTCCTGGAAGGCAACGAAACCGCCCTGAACGACACTGAAAAGAAGGGCCTGCGCCTGTTCATGGATAAGGGCTGCTCGAGCTGCCACAACGGCGTCAATGTCGGCGGCAACGGCTATTACCCGTTCGGCGTGGTGGAAAAGCCCGGCGCCGAAATCCTGCCCGTGGGCGACAAGGGCCGTTATGCGGTCAGCAAGACTGCGTCGGACGAATACGTCTTCCGCGCCGCCCCCTTGCGTAACGTCGCGCTGCGCGCGCCTTACTTCCACAGCGGTCAGGTCTGGACCCTGGAACAAGCCGTGGCCGTCATGGGCAATGCCCAGCTGGGCCAGCAGTTGAACGCCGAGGAAGTCAAGGACATCACCGCGTTCCTGGGCACCCTGACCGGTGAACAGCCGCGTGTCGAATATCCGATCCTGCCGATCCGCACCGAAGCGATGCCCAAGCCCCAATAAGTTCGGGCGTTCGCCGACCCTGCTCAGGCCCGCCATCCCCCTTGGCGGGCCTGATTTTTGTCAACAAACAACATATAAACTATGTTGATAGAAAAATAAAACACTTTGATTTTGGTATTTTCCAATCTATATCTACACAAGAAGTTTCCAACAGAGGGCCGACGATGAAAAAATCCCTGATTGCCGCAGCGCTCTTTTTGTCCCTTTCGGCCTTTCCGGGCGCGGCTCATGCCGACTATTCCGGGCCCAAGGACATCTTGAACGTGTCCTATGACATCGCCCGTGAGTTGTACCAGAAGATCAATCCGGCCTTCGCCGATTATTGGAAGAAGAAGACCGGCCAAAGCATCGAGGTGAAGCAGTCGCATGGCGGTTCGTCCCGTCAGGCCCGCTCGATCCTGGAAGGGTTGCAGGCCGACGTGGTCACCTTCAATCAGGTGACTGATGTCCAGGTTCTGGTGGACAAGGGCAAGCTGGTGCGCGCCGACTGGCAAAAGGCGCTGCCCAACAACGCCTCGCCCTATTACAGCCTGCCCGCCTTTCTGGTGCGCAAGGGCAACCCGAAGCATATCAAGGACTGGGACGACCTGACCCGTGCCGATGTGCAGTCGGTGTTTCCTAATCCCAAGACCTCGGGCAATGGGCGCTATACCTATCTGGCGGCCTATGCTTATGCGCTGGGTCAGGCCAAGGGCGATCAGGACAAGGCCAAGACCTTTGTCAAAACCCTGCTGGGCAACGTTCCGGTGTTCGACACCGGCGGGCGCGGTGCCACCACCACCTTTGTAGACCGGGAAATCGGCGATGTGCTGATCACCTTTGAAGCCGAAGTGCACGGCATTCAACAGGAATATGGCAGCGACAAGTTTGACGTCGTGGTGCCCAGCCAGTCCTTGCTGGCGGAATTCCCGGTCGCTGTGGTCGATAAGGTCGCCGACCAGCGCGGCAGCCGCCAAGTAGCGGAAGAATACGTCAAATTCCTGTGGAGCCCGGAAGCCCAGGAAATCCTGGCCCAGAATTGGAACCGCGTGCGCGATCCCAAGATTGAAGCCAAGTACGCCGACAAGTTCCCCAAGGTCAATCTGGTGACCGTGGAATCCATCTTCGGCGGGTGGGATCAGGTGCAGAAAGTCCACTTTGCCGAGGGCGGCGTGCTGGACCAAGTCTTCACCAAGCGGCAATAATAGATGTCCCTTGCGGCGGGCCGCGTCTTTGTGGCCCGCCGTTTTGTTCCGCCTTACATGGGTTTCTGATCCGTTATGCCGTTCTGGAAGCGCCGCCCTTCATTCCTGCCGGGTTTGCGGTTGTCCCTTGGGGTGACGCTGCTTTACCTCTGTCTGATCGTTCTGGCTCCGATTGCCGCTTTGGTGGCCAAAACCGTCGATCTGGGCTGGGGGGAGTTTTGGCATATCGTCACAGGGCCGCGCGCTGTCGCCAGTTACAGCCTGACCGCAGGCGCGGCTGCCGTCGCCACCCTCTTTAATGCCGTCTATGGCTTGCTGATGGCCTGGGTTCTGGCGCGCTATGATTTTCCCGGTCGCCGCCTGCTGGACGCCATCATGGATCTGCCCTTCGCCCTGCCCACCGCCGTGGCGGGCGTGGCGCTGACCGCCGCCTTTGCCCCCAACGGCATTCTGGGCCACTTTCTGGCGGGTTTTGGCATCAAGGTGGCCTACACCCCCCTGGGCGTGGTGATCGCCATGGCCTTTACCAGTGTGCCCTTTGTGGTGCGCACGGTGCAGCCGGTCATCCAGCATCTGGAACCGGAATATGAAGAAGCCGCCGCCAGCCTGGGGGCCAGCAAGCTGCAAGTCTGGACCAAGGTGATTTTCCCCCACCTGTTCCCCGCCTATATCACCGGCTGCGCCATGGCCTTCGCCCGCTGCCTGGGGGAATTCGGGGCCATTATCTTCATTGCCGGCAACCTGCCCTTTAAAACGGAAATCACCCCCCTGCTGATCTATATCCGGCTGGAGGAATATGACTATGCCGGGGCTGCCGCCATTGCCAGCATGGTGCTTCTGGCCGCCTTTACCATGCTGTTCCTGACCAATCTGGCGCAAAGCCGCGCCCTTCGCTTTACCGGGAAAGCTTGATCATGGCCGGAGCCATTCCAACCAATATCACCCCCGCCCTGGCCGCCGCCCATGGCGAATACCGGGTCCGCGCCGCCGACCAACCGGGCCGTCTGGTTCTGCTGGGATTGTGCCTGGGGCTGACCGGATTGTTCCTGCTGGTGCCGTTGGGGGTGATCTTTGCCGAAGCCTTTGCCAAGGGTTGGCGGGTCTATCTGGATAACATCATCGCCCCCGACACCCTGTATGCCATCGGTCTGACCGTCTTGACCGCCATTGTGGTGGTGCCGGTCAATGTGATCTTTGGGGTCGCCGCCGCCTGGGCGGTGACGCGTTTTCGCTTCTTTGGCCGTCGGTTGCTGCTGACCCTGATCGACCTGCCCTTTTCCATCTCGCCGATTGTCGCGGGCGTCTCGGTGCTGCTGTTGTACGGCAGTCAGGGCCTGCTGGGTCCCTGGCTGGAAGAACATCATATCCGCCTGATGTTCGCCGTTCCCGGCGTGATCTTGGTGACCATCTTTGTCACCAGCCCCTTTGTGGCGCGCGAATTGATCCCATTGATGCAGGTCAGCGGCAGTGATGACGAGGAAGCAGCCCTGTCCTTGGGGGCGCGGCCCTGGCGAACCTTTTTCACCATCACCCTGCCCAATATCAAATGGGCGCTGCTGCACGGCGTTATCTTGTGTAACGCTCGCGCCATGGGCGAATTCGGCGCGGTGTCGGTGGTATCGGGGCATATCCGCCGCGAAACCAATACCCTGCCCTTGCAGATCGACGTCTATTACAACGACTACAACGCCGCCGGAGCCTTTGCCGCCGCCACCGTTCTGGCCGGTCTGGCGGTGGTCACGCTGCTGATCAAAACCTGGGTGGAAAAGCGCAAAAAAGTCGCCAAGCCCCAGGAATAAAAATTACCGAATAAAAATCGCCCCTGGTCTTGCGGCCAGGGGCGTGAAGTTTGTTAGGACAGGAAGAATCACATATCAAGAGTGTGAACGGGGTTCGTCTCCTTATTGAACAACCTTCCAAGCACCGTCGGGCTGACGGCAAGCCCGGCCAAAAGCCTGTTCAGTGCGGCCTTCGACCGTAATGGTCTGCTGGAATTCGCGGCAGTAATTGCCCGCCTGATCCTGACCTTCGCGTACCGGCACAATGGTGCCGGAATGGCCGTTGTCGGGATTGTTCCAAGCGATGCTTTGCCCCATCTGAGCCTGATAAGCGTTTTGCGCCGCGCGGTCGGCGGCCAACTGGTCGGCTCGATCCAGGGACGCCCCGGCTTCATGACCGATAAAGGCCCCCAGGAGGGTGCCCGCAACCGCCGCGGCAACCTTGCCCGAGCCATGGCCGAATTGCGCGCCCGCGACACCGCCAACCACGCCACCGATGATGGTGCCGCCGGTGGTCTTATCCATACCGCCCTGCGGGGCCGGGGCCGGAACCGGTTGAGGCATCGGCTGCACCACAGGCGGCGGCGACGCGACCGGAACGGCTTGCCAGGGGGCGAAGCATTCCGCCACATAGGGGTAATAGCCTGCCGGGTTCTGGCAGTAATAAACCACTTCACCCGCAGGAACCGGTCCAGCGAACATCGGCGGGCGATAAGGATCGGGATAGGGATAAACCGGGGCCGGGTAAAAATACCAGATGCCGCCGACGACCCACCACCAGCCGCTACGGCCTTCGTGCCAACCATGTGTCCAGGCACCACCGCGCCAGCGTTCAAAGTCATGTTCGTGGAAGCGATGAATGTCGCCATGCCACGGCCCCGCCATTGGACCTGGGCCGGGACCATGACGCCAACGTTCGTCGGCCTGGGCCGTTGTCACGCTGGCGATCAAGCATGCGCCCAGCGCCATCCCGGAAATCAACCTGTTCATTTCATCACCCCATCGTACCGACCGCGCCGCCCGTTATCGGGGCGGCGCGACCGGAACAAACCATGCTCTTACTGTTGTTCGGGCATTCCGCCCATCGGTCCGGGCATACCACCCATCTTCGGGCCATGCCCGCCGAAACCATGATGTCCAAAGCCATGACCGCCACGCATCATCGGATGATCAAGAACCGCCTTTTGGTCGGGGTTCAAGCTGGCATACAGGGCTTGCAGGGCGGGCTTCGAGTTTTCAAGACCGCTCAGATTGATCTTCAGCATCGCTTCCATGCGGGTTTCACGATCAACGGCGGTCGGCAGCGAAGCCGGATCAATCTTTTCAGCCTGGCAGGCGTCGCGCATCTGCGCAGCCGAAGCCAGACGGGCATCGCGCCAGGCGTTCCACAGCGGGCGCTGCTTGTCGGTCAGGTTCAGCTTGGCTTCCAGATAGGTCAACCGAGCGGCCTGATGGGCGTAATGATCGGTGCAATGCATCTGATGAGCCGCCGCGCGATCCATCGGCGCACGGTCGGGCATGGCGCCATTTTGGGCCATCGCCGCAGAGGCAAAAACCAGCGGCAGAGCGATAGCGACAGCGGCCATAGAGAACTTGGACATGGGACAACCTCATCCTTAACTGATGGTGTTAGATTAGCCCCCGTCCATTTCATGGAAATTTCGCCTGAAGCGCGATTTGGTAACAGACTGTTGCTTTTGGGCTGTCCGGGCTAAATTGCCCGTCATGAACCTGTTTTCCGCCCCCGACCGGCTGACCCGGCTACAAATCGAAATCACCACCGGCTGCAATCTGCGTTGCGCCGGGTGTCAGCGGACATTGGGCATGCAGGCGGGAACCTGGACCAACCGCCACATGCCGGTTGAGCGCTTTTCCCGCATTCTGGACCACGCGCCCAAGGCCCAGGTTCTGGTGTTGCAAGGCGTTGGCGAGCCGACCTTGCACCCCGATCTGGCCCAGCTATGCGCCATCGGGCGCGATAGCGGCAAGTTCGACAGCATCACCTTCAACACCAACGGGCTGGCGCAACCCATCGAGTATTTCCGCGATTTGCGCGCCCATGGGCTTAGCCATCTCAGCCTGTCGGTGGACAGCCTGAACCCCCTGATTGCCGAAGCCGCCCGCACGGGCACTGATTGCACAGCCCTGCGCCAGATGATCGGCGATTTGCTCGATCTGTTTGGCAAAGGCCTGACCATATCGGTTCTGGTCAGCCGCGCCACCCTGGACGGTCTGGAAGCCCTGCTGGCCGATCTGGCCTATCTGGGGGCCGGGCCGGTGGAATTACAGCCACTGGTGTCTTATGGCCCCAGCACCGACGGCTTGCGCCTGACCGACCAGGACAGTGCCCGTGTGCGCGCCATCATTGCCCAGGCGCAGAACCGTCATCCCGGCCTGATCCTGATGGCGTCAGCGGCACTGCGGCCCAGCGGGCATCGCTGCCGCCGTCCATTTCACGCGCCTTATGTGACGGCGGATGGTTTCCTCACCCCATGCTGCTTAACCGAGGATGCGGCCCTGCTGGGTAACGCCAGCCTGGAACACACTGGATTTGCCGATCTTTGGCACCAGCAAGGGGTGGCCGATTGGTACAACCGCTATCTCGACCGTCAGCCCGATATCTGCAAAGGCTGCGCCTTTAATCCCGCAGGCGACGGCCCCGCCACCGCCCAAGACCGCATCGAAGCCTTTCTGGCCGGACAGGCCGCCCTGCGGGAAAA
>JASLCK010000322.1 GCA_030151865.1 Rhodospirillaceae bacterium
GGCGCTAGGCCCCATATGGAACACATCGATCCACACGGTCGGCCCCAGCACGGTCAGAACCACGGCAGCAGCCAGACCGATGAAGCCGCCGATCACGGCACCACGGGTGGTCAAACCCTTCCAGAACATCGACATGACCAACACCGGGAAGTTGGTGCTGGCGGCGATGGCGAAGGTCAAGCCGACCATATAGGCCACGTTCTGCTTTTCGAAGACGATACCCAGGATCACCGCGATCACGCCCAAGCCCAGCGAAGCCAGCTTGGACACGCGGATTTCGGTCTGTTCGTTGGAACGGCCACGGGCGAAGACGTTGGCGTACAGATCGTGCGAGATGGCCGAGGCCCCCGCCAGGGTCAGACCCGACACCACCGCCAGGATGGTGGCGAAAGCGACCGCCGAGATGAAGCCCAGGAACAGATCGCCGCCGACGGCGTGGGCCAGATGGATCGCGGCCATGTTGGCACCGCCACGCAGGCCCTTACCAGCCGCATCCAGGTAATCGGGATTGGTGCCGACCAACACGATCGCGCCGAAGCCGATGATGAAGGTCAGGATGTAGAAGTAGCCGATGAAACCGGTGGCATAGAACACCGACTTACGCGCTGCCTTGGCGTCGGCCACGGTGAAGAAGCGCATCAGGATGTGCGGCAGACCGGCGGTGCCGAACATCAGGGCCATGGCCAGCGACACGGCTTCGATCGGATCGGACACCAAGGTGCCGGGAGCCATGATCGAGGCATGCTTGGGATGGACCTCGACCGCCTTGGCGAACAGGCTGTTGAAATCGAAGCCGTAAGCGTAGAGCACGGCCAGCGCCATGAAGGTCGCGCCCGACAACAGCAGGCAGGCCTTGATGATCTGCACCCAGGTGGTGGCCTTCATGCCGCCGAAGGTGACATAGATCATCATCAGCGCGCCGACCGCGACGACCGCATAGATGTAGTCCAGACCGAACAGCAGCTTGATCAACTGACCCGCACCGACCATCTGGCCGATCAGGTAGAAGATCACCACCACCAGCGAACCGGTGGCCGCGAACGAGCGGACCGGGGTCTGCTGCAGGCGATAGGACGCCACGTCGGCAAAGGTGAACTTGCCCAGATTGCGCAGGCGTTCAGCGATCAGGAACAGGATGATCGGCCAACCGACCAGCCAACCCACCGAATAGATCAGACCGTCGAAGCCCGAACCGTACACCAGGGCGGAAATCCCCAGGAACGACGCCGCCGACATATAGTCGCCCGCAATGGCCAGACCGTTCTGGAACCCGGTGATGCCGCCACCGGCAGCATAGAAGTCAGCGGCGGTCTTGGTGCGGCGCGCCGCCCAATAGGTGATACCCATGGTCAGACCAACGAACAGCACGAACATGATGATGGCGTGCCAGTTGGTAGCCTGCTTCTGCGCCTGCCCCATGTCGCCCGCGGCCATCGCCAGGGCCGGCATCAGGGAGAGGCCAGCGGCGCCAAGCGCCGGGAAAAGAGAGGTCAGTCGCTTCATTTGGATCCCTCGATCAGTTCCTTGGTCAGGGCATCGAATTCGGTATTGGCGCGATAGACATAGACGCCAGTCAGCGCGATGGCGCTCAAGATAACGCCGACGCCGATGGGAAAACCGATGGTGGTGATGCTGCCTTCCGAGATCGGGGTGCCGAGAATTTTCGGCGCGAAAGCGATGATCATGATGAAGCCATAATAAATGGCCAGCACCAGGATCGACAGGAGCCACGCGAAGCTGGAGCGCTTGCGCACCAGTTCCGCATATTTCGGATTCTTTAAAATCCGATCGTTTAAGTCATTCGTCATAGAACGCTCCTTCTTCAACGTCTTCCATACTCGCGCCCCTTCCGTAAAAGGTGGGCCGCGTTGTTTTTGTTAGAGGAAGCGGTGCTTTAGGCCGACCTGTGGCTTTCGCAGTTATATTTTAATCGCTTCCTCGCCTCCGGTGTTTGACAGGTTGGCGCAGCCCGGATACCTGACGCCTACCATCCATTAATGAACTAACACGCAAACCCCACACAGTCAACAATACTAATTTGCTCATTCCCTATACCAACTAAGGCATAATAGACGAATCATCCTGATAATCCCTGTCATACCCGGATCATTATTTCAATAAAGCAAGAGAAAATTTTTCACCTCTTTGGCAAATATTAAAACCCAACCGATACCATCAACAATAAATGTTGGCATTTCGGCCAGGACACAGACCTTACTTACTTCATATTATACTGGTGAACGATCTATGACTTAGGTCCGAGAACCATTTGCAAGTCGAGGGTTGCTATTTTTGCATAGCGCCTCCCTCTTTTCTCATTTGACCTCTCGCGTTATGGTGTTTCCCACCATGACGCAAGATCACTCTTCACTGGCCCGCCTGGACAGTTTTCCTTACCGCCATCGCCTGTCCGAGGTGATGGCCAAACCGGTCTTGACCGGACACGAAGACCTGTCCATGGCTCAGGCCTGTGACCTGATGGATCAGGCCAAGGTCAGCTCCCTGGTGGTGGTCGATACCGATGGCCGGGCGGTGGGCATTGTCACCGAACGCGACGTGCTGCGGTCCCTGGCACGCGCACGGGCCGCCGCCCTGGATATGCGGCTGGCCGATATCATGGCATCGCCTGTGCGCACGGTGCCGGGCGATGCTTTCCTTTATGTCGGGATCGCCCGCATGTCGCGCCTGGGGCTGCGCCATCTGGTGGTGACCGATGACGAGAACCGCCCTATCGGCATGATCACCGGCCGCGCCCTGTTGAAAGTGCGGGCCAGTCAGGCCCTGATCATCGGCGACGACATCGGCGAGGCGGAAACCGCCGCCGACATGGAGCGCGCCCGCCAGGCCCTGCCCAGCCTGGGAGAAAACCTGCTGGCCGAGGGAGTGTCGGCCCGCAACATCGCCGCCATCATCAGCACGGTGCTGCGCGACATCACCACCCGCGCCGCCGAAATGGTCGAACAGGCCATGGCGGTCGATGGCTGGGGGCAAGCCCCTGCCCCCTGGGCGCTTTTGGTGCTGGGATCGGGCGGACGCGGCGAAAGCCTGCTGACCTTTGATCAGGACAACGCCATCGTCCATCGTGGCGACGCCTCGGCCGATCCCTGGTTTGCCGAGTTTGGCCGCCGCCTGAATGACTTGCTGAATGACGCGGGCATTCCCTATTGCGATGGCGAGGTGATGGCCCGCAATCCCTTCTGGCGGCATTCGCTGGAAGATTGGAAAACCGAAATCCGCCGCTGGGTCTTCGAACCCCAGATGCAGACCGTCCTCAACGTCGATATTTTCTTTGATTTCCAATGTGTTTACGGTGATCGGGAACTCGCCGCCGAACTTAAGGCCTATGCCCTGGACACCGCCGCTACATCCGCTTTTTTCGTCCAATTCCTGGCGATGAATGTGGCGCAGTTGGAAGTGCCGTTGGGTATCTTTGGGGAATTCACCACCACCCATGGCCGCTTGAATGCCAAAAAATTCGGCTTATTGCCGATTGTCGGCGCAGCGCGGGCCAAGGCTGTGCGCAACCGTATCAACGCCACCGGCACCGCCGACCGCTATAGCGCCCTGCACGATCAGGGACTGATGCACGAAGACGATCTTTCCAGCCTGCTGGACGCTCATGAGACGATCCTGAAAATCATGCTGGAACAGCAATTGGCCGACATCGCGGCAGGAACAGCCCCGTCGGCGCGGATCGAACCGCGCAAGCTGCCGCGACCAGTTCAGAAAAAGCTGAAGACCGCCTTTAAACGCATCCGTCTTTTGAAGAACATGGTGGGAGCGGGATAACCCCCTTTCCCCCTGATGACCAACCGTCGCCGACAGGCTATTGTGTGGCCATGACGCATATCACCGCCGCCTTTTTGGCCGTCATTGTCGGCCTGTTCCCCATCGTCAACCCCCTGGGTATGACGCCGATCTTCATGCGCCTGACCGAAGATTGTTCGGAAGAATTACGGGCCAAACTGGCGTTCCGGGTTGGCGTCGGCAGCTTTTTTCTGATGGCGGTGTCGCTGTTTGTCGGCTCGCACATCCTGTCTTTCTTCGGCCTGACCATTCCTGCCGTGCAGGTGGCGGGCGGGCTGGTGGTGATGGCCTCGGGCTGGCGGTTGTTGCAACAGGGCGACGATTCCCACATCCGCGAACGGGAAAACAGGGTCCCCGACGATGTGGTTCTGGACCGCGCCTTTTTCCCCCTGACATTGCCGCTGACCGTCGGCCCCGGCACAATTTCGGTGGCCATCACCCTGGGCGCCAAAGGGGCCGACCCCGACCTGTTCTGGGAATATTCCAGTGGAGCCGTCTTGGGCGTTCTGGCGGTGTCGCTGTCGATCTTCATCTGCTATCGCTTCTCGGCCTGGGTGCTGGGCAAGCTGGGACAAAGCGGCACCGACATCTTCCTGCGCCTGTCGGCCTTTGTACTGCTATGCCTGGGGGTGCAGATCGTCTGGAACGGCTATAGCGCCTTGATGAGCGTCGGCCATTCCTGATTTTTCGTTCATCTTCAGTTCAGCCCTGCTTCCTTAGAGTTCTTCTCATCCGCAAAAGCGGAAAAGACTTTAAGGGAATAAGGACGTGCGGGCGCTTTTCGCCATTCTACTGTTCGCCATTTCATTTCTGCTGCCGCTGTGCGGGCAGATGGCGACCAGTGCCGCCGTTTCCCAACCCATCGCCATCGAACTGCACCAAGACGACGATCCCGCCGATCCGCCGCCCCACCTGGACTTAGCCCCCAACCCGGGTGCCTGTGACGGCGACGCGCCGTGCATTGGGGTCTTTCCGCGCCAATATCGGCCCTCGACCAGCCTTCAGGAACGCCTGTTCCCCGCCCCTGGCCGTCTGCCGCCATCGGCCCATCTGACGACCGAGCCCCATCCTCCCAGACCGGTTTCCCGCACCTGACGCGCCGCCCTTAAAGGGCGGGCCTGACGACCCCCTTTCGCGGAGAAACCGATTATGTCCCTGCCCGTTACCATCCCCGCCAACCTCACCTTCGAGGAAGAACGCGCCCTGTTCCGCCGCTGGCAGGAAAAGGGTGACAAGGCTGCCTTTGACCGCATCGTGCTGGCCCACCAGCCGCTGGCCCACAAGATCGCCCGACTGTTCCGTCATTACGGCCTGGACCCGACCGATCTGCGCCAGGAAGCCATGTTGGGGCTGCTGGAAGCCGCCGCCCGTTTTGAAGAAAGCCGGGGCCTGCGCTTTGCCACGTTCGCGATCTGGTGGGTGCGCGCCCGTGTGCTGCACCTGATCATGCGCAGCCACTCCGTCGTGGCCTATGGCACCACGTTGCGCCAACGCCGCATGTTCTTCAAACTGCGCAGCCACCGCGCCAAGCTGATGCAAAGCCAGCCCGCTTTGTCGGAAAACGAAGTGGACGCCCTGTTGGCCCGCGAATTCGGCGTTGACCCCTTGCAGATTGGCCGCATGCTGGCGCGCCTGGACAGCGGCGACATGGCCCTGGACGCCCCCCGTCCTGACGGTGGCCCCAGCGGTATCGAATCCCTGCCCGATCAGGCCCCCACGCCGGAAGAAACCGTGGTCGCCGACGATCAACAGCAAGCCCGCAGCCGTTGGCTGGCGGAAGCCTTGCAGGGGCTGAACGAACGTGAACAACTGATCCTGACCGAACGACGGATGGCGGAACAGCCGACTCCCCTGAAGGAAATTGGCCAGCGTCTGGGCATCACCGCCGAACGCGTGCGCCAGATCGAGGAAGCTGCCTTAAAGAAGCTCAAGGCCCTGGCCGTGCATCAATCCGCCCTGGCCTGACCGATACTTTGGTCGCACCAATCGCACCATAAAAAAACCCCTGCCGGAAACGGCAGGGGTTTTTCGTGCGGAACGTCCTTACAGAAGGACGGCCGTCAATTTAAACGCAATCCCTAGAGATCGCCATCAAGGCCGACGGCGCGCTTAAGGCTGCCGGTCATCATACGGGTCATCGCCTTGCCCATGGCGAAATGAGCCGACAGATAAGGCTGGCGGCGCTCGTTCTGAGCGGCTTCGCCGTCGGCCTGGCTGGCGGCTTCATGGAATTCATTCAGTTCAGCAGGACCCAACATGTTGGTACCCTCTTCCTCAGTCAGTGGCGAGGAGGCTGAAACACAAAATTTCGCACTCGCCTTCTTATGGGATTTTTTATTACTCCCATTTCCTATCGCAGTGCAACATGAAAATGGTCACACCGCTGTAAAAAAGTCAGGTGCGTTGCAAAAAGGTCATACTTTTGTATTCAATTCAACCTGAAGATTTCGATGGTCAGGGCTGAGGCCAAGGAAACCCACAGCAAATAGGGCACCATCAACAAGGCAGCCAGTTTGTCGCGCAGGAAAAACTGCTGAATCGTCAGGGCAATAGCAGCCCACAACACCAGGATTTCGATAGCAGCCCAGGCAATTTCCCGGAATCCGAAGAAAAGGAAGCTCCACAACAGGTTCAACGCCAATTGCACCAGCCACATCCACAAAATCGGGCTGGTGAAGCGCAGAGCGTCACGCTTCCAGGCGCGCCAGGCAGCAAAGGCCATCAGCATATAAAGCGTGGTCCAAACCGGAGCGAAAACCCAATCTGGCGGCGTGAAGGCCGGGCGGTTCAGACTGTGATACCAGTCCCCCACCGATTGAGCGGTCACCAGACCGCCCAGCGATGCCACGACAAAACACAGCCCCAGCAACAGGAGCAACGTCCCCCAGCGGCGCAACGCGGACAGCCGACGGAACCGAGGA
>JASLCK010000049.1 GCA_030151865.1 Rhodospirillaceae bacterium
CGCATGACCGGCACATCGCGCACGGCGTCGGCGGACACCACATAAACATCCAACTTCTCACGCGCCCGCACCCGAAACAGCGCGGGCGTGTTGAAGACGGCCACTTCCTCGCCAAAGAAATCCCCCGGCCCGAGGCTTTCCATCAGATCGCCGCCGACGAAAAGATCGGCCTGACCGGAGCGAATGAAGCCCAGATTGCCGCCAAGATCCACCAGCGCCCCCGCCTCAAAGCTCATCAGGCGCATATCCTTGGCCAGACGGTTCAAGGTCATTTCGGTCAGGGATTCGGCACATACCCAGGTGGAGCGCAGGAAGTCGCGCCGTTCCTCCAGGGCCATCACGTCGATCAGCAGACCATTGCGGCGAACAAATTCGCGGTACAGGCCCGCCGAAATGCGCAAGGCCTGGACAAAGCTGGCGGCGCGATAGGTCTTGCGGGCCGGGCTACCTTCGATGCCCGCCACTTCGCCCACCATGGCGCCGTGGGACAACAGACCGGTGACGGCTTGCCCCGATTCGATCATTTCGACCGTGCCGGTGATGACCAGATGGATGCAATCCACATCCGCCCCTTCCTTAACCAGAATGGTTTCAGGATTGCAGACCACCATCGGGCTGTTCAGCAGCACCCGCAATTCATGGTGCGGTGTCTCGGGGAAATAAGTGTGTAAGGATTCATAGGCGCTGCGCCAGACATAATCGTGATTGCCGGGGATCAGGACATCGACGGTGCCGAACGGCGCCCCCGAACCGATCACCTTTTCCGCAGCGCTAAAGGGACGCGCGGTATGGGCCAAGACGATCTTGCGCGACAAATCCTCGCGGAAATCTTCGGCATGGCCGTGGATCAGGCCGCCGCCCACATCCAGCTTTTTCAGATCGACCACGGTGGCGTAATCATCGGCCACCTTTTCGTAAAAGCGGCGGCTGATGCCCGGCTGATCGCCATCGGCCACCATCTGCGCCAGCACGTCCAACGATACGATGTCGGCAAAGTGCCCATAGCTGCGATACCCATCCTCCCACAAGGCACGGAAGATGAAGATGCTGGTTTCGACCGGGTGCGGCGACAGGATGGGTTTGACCTCCAACCCGTCGATATCGTTCCACTCGTCCCACACTAAATCGCGCACGTCGAAACAATCGTGGAACGTGTCTTCCTCGATCGACAGCAAGGCCGCCAGCTTCTTGGTGACCGACGCCCGCACCAGCGGCGTGGCGTAATATTTGATGCGCTTGTCGGACCGCAACAGGCTGGTCAGACCGGCAAAGTGATCGTCGTGACAATGGGTATGAAACAGCCCGTCGATTTCGTTGATGCCAATGCCCAGGGCCGTCAGGCTGTGCTGCACATTGGGTCCGGCATCGATCAGGTAAATCCGCCCCTGGAACATCACCACGCTGCCCATGCTGGGGCGGTTGGGGTCCCAGCCGTCACCTTCCCCGCTATGGATGACGGCGAAATATTCGCGGTCCACCCGATGCGCCCCCAGGGGATAGGGCGGGTCGTACACCTCGCCCGGTGCAAGCCCCAGATCGACGGTTACGGTTTCGTCGCCCAAACGGAACTCGAACAGGTTCAGGGCCAGACGGCGCAGCGTCACCCCGCCCTTCAGAGCCACCGGCTCGCTGCCCAGATGCACCACATCCAGCAAATCCTTGGGGTGACGAATGCGGCCAAAGGCGAATTTCAGCTTCAGCGCCATCAATTCGTCGGCCAGGGCGTCGTCGGCTCCAGCGGCCACCACCTCTTCCCGGTTCACCAGACCGTAATTGCCGCGATAGATGTAATGCAGTTGCGCTTCCACCTGATCGCGCAGACCGATCAGCACCGGCTTTTCCCCGGTGTTGTTGGGATGATCGGGCAGCATCATGCCCTGGCGATACAGCATTTGTAGAACCGGAAATTCCGCCAGATTGCAGAACGTTCCGTTTTGCAGCATCACATCCGACAACAAAATGGCATTGGGGCCGGTTTCGTGAGGCACGCCGTCCACTTCGGTCTGCACGATCAGACCTCGGCGCATCAAATGCTTGACCGCATCGGCCGGACAGCCGCACAGGACATAAAGGCCCGCTTCGGGCGCCTCCACCCAGGAAACCCCATTGGCCACATGAACTTTACGCAAACGCGCCATCAACCGCTCCCAACCCCTGGGACGTTCAGGCGGCCCCTCAATGCCGGCCCTGCGGATTTTTATTGCCCCGATTGGCTCAACTAAACCGTATGATTGGAAAAAGGGAAAGAACAATTGAAGCGGCCAAGGCAATGTTAAGGCGATTTATGCAACTTTTTAGAACAACGCCTGTTGTTGTGGCCGGTCCGCATCGGGCTCCCGGTTGGAAAAGCATATTTGATTATGCAATCAGTAAAGGCCCGCTGCTGGTGGAGTTGCGGCAACTCCCCCTGGACTTCACCCGCGATCAAGCCATCGACTTGTTGGATGAGGTTTTTCAAAGCCCCCTGGCAATGCGCCCCTTCATCCCTTGTTTCAGCCCCGAACAGGCTGGTCATCCCGCCGCCCGCCTGATCGTGACCTATCACCCGGCCCTTAATTTAAGCGAACAGGATTTAGCGGCGGGACAAGTGCGGTCCGCTCCGCCGTCCACCCCTGATGCACCGGTGACAATTCTGGCGGTTTTGGCCGAAGGGGATAAAGTTCAAGCGTCGGCTCAGGGCCGGATCGGCGCAAATGACCGGGCCAGCCTGATCAAACTCACCCGTCAAACCATCCGCGAGATTATCAACTAGCAAGACGGCAAACATTGACAGGCTTTCCATCTTGCCGTTTCCTAGTGTTAAGCAACTCGAATTCTGGGGTTTTTTATGGGGAACCCGAGCCTGCTCGACGGCTCGTCGCCAAACAAGGGCGCTTCGTCTTGCCAGACATCCTCGCTGGGGGTTGATCCTGCGTCTATTTTGGCGCTGGCGCTGGAACGCTGCACCAGCATGGTGGTGGTCGCCGCGATGAACGGCGAAATCCAGTGGGTCAACCAGCGTTTCTGTCAGGTCACCGGATACGATGCGGCGGATGTTATCGGCCGTCATACCCGCATCCTCAGCTCTGGCAGCACGGCGACCCATACCTATCAATCTTTGTGGCAATCCATCACTGCCGGACGGCCCTGGACCGGTGAATTTCATAACCGGCGCAAAGATGGCAGCCTGCATTGGGTGGCGGCGACTATTTCGCCGATCCACGACGGCCAAGGGATCATCACCGGCTTTCTGGCCATCGAAGACGACATCACCGAAAGCAAAGCCACACGCGACGCCCTGCAACGGACCGAACAGCGTCTTGTCACCGCGCTGGAAGCCATCGATGACGGCTTTGCCCTGTTTGACAGCGACGAACGGCTGGAACTGTGCAACGAGCGCTATCGCGCCACCCTGGGCGCGGCCGACCCCTTTATCGAAATCGGCATGCGCTATGAAGACATCTTGCGCGAAGGGTTGCAGCGCCATCTTTATGCCGATGTCGAAGACCCGGAAACCTGGCTGGTCAAGCGCATGGAGATTTTCCGGGCCGGGGATCGCCAGTTTGAACAGCATCTGACCAGCGATATTTGGGTCCGTGCCAGCGAACGCAAAACCGCCGATGGCGGACGGGTGGCCTTGCGCACCGATATCACCGCCCTGAAGCGCGCCCAGCACGATCTGCTCGACGCCAAACAGGCCGCCGACGCCGCCAACCGCGCCAAATCGACTTTTCTGTCCAATATGAGCCACGAGCTGCGCACGCCGCTAAACGCCATCTTGGGCTTTGGCCAAATGTTGCGGCTGCATCCCAGCGAACAGCTCAGCCCGTTGCAGGATCAATGCGTCGGCAACATCCTGGAGGCCGGCGAGCATCTTTTGCATCTGATCAATGAAATCCTTGATCTGGCCCGCATCGAAGCCGGGCGCATGGAACTGACGCTGGAACCGGTTCCCCTGCATGCCTTAAGCGAAGAATGCCTGGACATGCTGCATCCGCAGGCGGAAGCCCGCAGCATCACCTTGATCAATGATCTGGGATCGGACGATTGCCTGGCCCTGGCCGATCCGTTCCGGCTGAAGCAGGTTTTGGTCAATCTGATCGGCAACGCCATCAAGTACAACCGTGACCATGGCCGGGTCACCCTGCGCGCCAGACCCGATGGCGATTTTTGCCAGATCGACATCATCGACAGCGGCATTGGCATTTCACCCGAAATGCAAACCCGTTTGTTTACCCCGTTCGACCGCCTTGGCGTCGAAGCGCAACATACCGACGGCACCGGCATCGGTCTGGCCATCACCCGCCATCTGATCGAACTGATGGGTGGCGCAATCACCTGTCAAAGCGCCGCCGGAGAAGGCTCGACCTTCCGCATTATTCTGCCCGCCCCTTCCGCTCCTTCCTGCAGCAAGGATTAAGCACGTGCCCCAGACCGACCTGCGCCAGCAAATCCTGAACGCCCCGGTTTTGATCGTGGACGACAACAAAGCCAACGTCTTGCTGCTGGAAACCATTCTGAAGGCCACCGGCTATGCCAATGTGCGGTCCTTGCATGACCCGCGCGAGGTCATGGCCCTGGTGCGCCAAGTGGATTTCGACCTGATCTTGCTGGATGTGCGCATGCCGCACATGGACGGCTTCCAATTGCTGGCGGCGTTGCAGGCGGCACGGGCCGACGATTATCTGCCGGTGATCATGCTGACCGCCGATTCCGACCGTTCGACCCGTATTCGCTCGCTGTCCAACGGGGCCAAGGATTTCCTGACCAAGCCCTTTGATCCGACCGAGGTGTTGCGCCGCGCCGAAAATGTCCTGACGGCCCGCCTGCTGCTGAAGGAACGCGCCCGCCGCGCCGAGGAATTGGAAGATGCAGTACGCGCCCGGACCGAGGAACTAGCCGCATCGCGCCTGGAAATCGTCCGCAGCCTGGGCCGTGCGGGTGAATACCGCGACAACGAAACCGGTCGCCACATCCTGCGCATGAGCCGCTTTTGCCAGCTTCTGGCCGAAGCCGCCGGGCTGGGGGCGGATTTCGCCAAGGATCTGCTGGAAGCCAGCCCTATGCATGATGTCGGCAAGATCGGTATTCCCGACGCCATTTTGCTGAAGCCCGGCAAACTGACGCCGGAAGAGTTCGCCATCATGCAGACCCATGCGGCCATCGGCGCGGAAATCATCCCGCACAGCGACACTCCGCTGATCACCCTGGCCCGCAGCGTCGCCCTGACCCACCACGAAAAGTGGGACGGATCAGGCTATCCCAACAAGCTGAAGGGCGAGGAAATCCCCATCGAAGGCCGGATCGTCGCCTTGTGCGACGTGTTCGACGCCCTGACCACCCGCCGCCCCTACAAGGCCCCCTGGCCGGTGGAAGAGGCCGTGGCCTATATCCGCGACAATGCGGGCAAACATTTCGACCCGGACCTGAGCGAAGTGTTTCTGAAAATCCTGCCCAGCATCATCGCCGTCAAGGAACAACTGCCCGAGTTGGACGACGCGTAATCCGGGCGAGACCTGAGGCCTGTTAAGTTCAGCCCCTTAGGTCCCCACCCGATAGAGCTGAACCTAAGGCCGCAGATAATCCGCCAAACGACGGTCCACCGTCAGGATATGGCCGGTCAGCCAGTTGCGCAGGAACTTCATCACCCCCAGGGTCAGTTGGGTTTCCCCCGCCTCGTAACGCACCAGAAAGGCGTTCAACTGTTCGCGGAATGCCAGATGTTCGCGGATATGGGCGGCCTGATCGGGATAATCCGCTTCCTGCATCACCGCTTCTTCGTTGCTGAAGTGAGTGTTGGCATAAGCCACCAGGGCGGCGAAGATGCGGGGTAAGTCTTCGTCAGTAGAACCGCGCAGCAAGGCTTCCAGGGCCTGATTCATCAACCCGATCAACGTCCGGTGTTCGGCGTCGATTTCGGCATGACCGATTTCAAGCTGGTCGTTCCATTGGATCAATTGGACCATGGTGGCTTCCCCTCATTCTTCGCAGTTGCAGCATATACATTCACACGCGAAAACGGCGGCAGGTCAAGCCCGCCGCCGTTGAGAGAACCATGTTTCATCGAAGCGTCGCCGGACTGTCTTGGGATTGACCGACAGCCCGGCACAACGCGAAACCGGTTAGCGCTTGCTCCACTCGCAGGCGATATCCTCGCCCACATAGATGCCCAGACCGCGGGCGATCTGCACCAAACCGTCACAGGGATCGATCGAGCGGGGACCGCCCACCACCTCGGCGATCGGCACATCGACCACACCGCGGTTCTGCCAGGCAACCATACGGTCGAACTTGCCTTCGGCCACCAGATCGACGGCATGCACGCCAAAGCCCGACGCCAAAAGGCGGTCGCGGTTCGACGGCTGACCGCCACGCTGGACATGGCCCAGAACGGTGACGCGGGTTTCAAAATCCACCAGTTCCGCCAGACGGGCCGACAGGTAATGGCCGATGCCGCCATAACGGCGTTCATGATCCATCATCGCCTGGGTGATGGAACGCCCATCCTCGGTCTTGCAACCTTCAGCCACCACCACCAGGGCATGGTTACGCCCTTCGCGGGCGACGTCGCGGATTTTTTCCGCCACGCCTTCGACGGTATAGGGAATTTCCGGGATCAAGGCGACGTCGGCGCCGCCGGCGATGGCCCCGTTCAGGGCAATGTGACCGGCGTCACGCCCCATCACTTCCAGAATCATCACGCGGTGATGGCTGGCGGCAGTGGGTTGCAGACGGTCAAGGGCATCGACCACCACATTGACGGCGGTGGTGAAACCGATGGCGTAGTCGGTGCAATGCACATCGTTGTCGATGGTCTTCGGAATGCCCACCATCGGCAGATCGCCCAGCTTGCACAGCTTGTTCAAAATCTTGAGAGAGCCGTCGCCGCCGATGACGATCAGCGCATCCAGCCCCAGTTCGCGGAATCCTTCGACGAATTCGGACGAACGATCCTTGGTGGTGCCATCGGGCATGGGAAAGGCGAAGGGGTCGCCCTTGTTGGTGGTGCCCAGCATGGTGCCGCCCATGCGCAAGACATCGCCGCTGAACACGTCAAGGGTCAGTTCCACATATTCCAGCGGACGGTTCATCAGCCCCAGAGAGCCGTTCTTGATGCCATAGACAGTCCAGCCGTAATGCTTGACGGCCCGATGCACGACCGCGCGAATAGCCGCGTTCAGGCCCGCGCAATCGCCGCCACTGGTCAGAATGCCAAGACGCTTGATATCGGGCATTGTCCCCACCTCTCAAAGTGTTATTAACGTCGCCAACATGCCATACCGTTTTCGGAAGACTTCTGCTAGTGTCATTCCCATGACCGACTGGCGGCTAGCATGATTGACGATAGCAACGAAGAGCTTGAACGCAAACTAGATGAATTGCGGGTCGAGCATCGAAAACTCGATGACCACATTCTCGGACTTGAGTTGGAGCGCCCGTATAATGAGTTGCTGATCAAGCGGCTAAAAAAACAAAAACTGTCCTTGAAGGACCAGATCCTGGTCCTGGAGAACAGCTTGGTGCCCAACATTATCGCCTGATCGGCCTTTTTCCTGGATTTGGTCAAAGGCCGCGTCTGTTGGCGTCAGCCAGGATCAGAAGCTGTTCGGGCGCCAGATCGTCATCCAGGCGGGTCCGTCCCAAGGTCACGGCAAAATGCAGTTCCTGCCCGCCCCAGAAATAGGGTTGGGACAACAGCCGCACCAGTTCCCCCGCCTTGGCCATGCCGGATTCTTCCTCGGTAATGGTCAATGCGACGACGAAATCCCCACCATCGATATAGCCCAACAGATCGGTCTGGCGCAGATTCTCGCTTAAGCGACGGGCCGCGTGGCGCAACAGATCGTCCCAGGCTTCCAACCCCTGCTGGCTGCGCACCACCTCTATCCCATTGATATGCAGATATAACAGCCAGCCCGGCAGTCCCCCAGCCCGGCGCGAGGCGTCCTGAACACGCCCCACCTGGCGCAGAAAAGCGTGACGGTGGGAAACCGGCAGCACCGGATGGTGATTGGCCTGATCTTCCATCCATTGCTCATGCCGGTGTGCCTGTTTCAATTGCTCGCGCAGCCGTTCCAGTTCCTGAAGCAACCGGGAGAATACCCCCTGCAACTGGACCGGCACCGCCTGCCCTTCGACGGAAAAGACAGCCGCAGGCAAAGCCGCCATCACGTCTTCGGGCTCTTCCGGCTCGTGCTGGTCCTTCGCCCCCTGGCGGGGCGGCTGCTGATTGGGTTTGTATTGTGGTGGACGACGATGCGCCGCCACCGGGCGACTTTCCGCCAACGGCGTCACCGCCGCCGCGGGTGCGGGGATATCATCCGACATACCACCCATCTCCGCTCCATTCTTCTCAAGACTATCCGAAATGCGGTAGAGAAAACAATCAATGGTTCACCCCGTCTCTCCTTCATAAGAGAGACTATTTTAATTGGCGATTTCCTTATAAATTTGGCTTCCCGACATCCATTCTCTGTGGACCCTGTATTGAGAATGAGTATTGAAGCCAGGACGGACTTTCCCCTCATGAGCGAATCCCTCGACCACCAAAACAAACGCCTTGCCGTCTTTCGCATTCACGACAAAGACCTGACCCTCGCCAAAGGGTTGAGCGACTTCGCCAGAAACGAACTGCCCACCCTGCTGACCCGCTGGCAAAACCGCTTTGACACTTGGCCCGAGATCAAGGCGGCGTTGAGCGTACCCAGCGTGCATGACGCCCGCGTCGCCCATTGGAGCCGCCTGGTCAGCGGCGATGTCGGCCCCGACTGCATGGCCTCGGCCCGGCGTTTGGCTCAGGCGTTTTATGACAATGGCTTGCCGGGCTATGCCGTCACCATCTGTCACTCCACCGTCTTGAACGGCCTGATCGAACATCTGCATCTGAACGACCTTGCCGCCAACAGCGGCCTGTTTGGGCGCAAGCGCGATCTTGAAGACAAGATGGATATCCGCATGGCGTTGACCAAGCTGGCCTGGTTCGATCTGGAACTGCTGCTGGAAACCTATGCCGAGGCCGAACAGGAAAGCCGCCGCAAGACCTTTGAAACCCTGGCCGGGCGCTTCGAAAGCGGCATCAAGACCATCGTGACCGGCACGCTCACCACGTCGCAACATATGCGCGGCGATGCCGAACGGATGAGCCAGATCGCCAAAGCAACCAATGCCCAGTCGGAAGAAGTGGCCCTGGCCGCAGGCGAAGCCTCTGGCAATGTGGAAACCGTCGCCGCCGCCGCCGAGGAACTGGCGGCATCAATCCGCGAAATCGCCCGACAAGTCGGCCAATCGACCGAAATCGCCGCCGTCGCCGTGGAAGAAGCCCGCCGCACCGACGATATCGTGCAGGGATTGGCGGACTCCGCCGCCAAGATCGGCGAAGTGGTGCAGTTGATCAGCGACATCGCGGCACAGACCAATCTATTGGCCCTGAACGCCACCATCGAAGCGGCGCGGGCCGGTGAAGCGGGCAAGGGCTTTGCCGTCGTCGCGGGCGAGGTCAAGAACCTGGCCAACCAGACCGCGCGCGCCACCGAAGACATCAGTCAGCAAGTGGCGGGCATTCAGTCCAACACCCGCGAAGCCGTCACGGCCATCAACCAGATCCGCCAGACCATCAACGACATCAACAGCATCAGCGAAGCCATCGCCGCCGCCATTCAGCAGCAGCAAAGCGCCACCCAGGAAATCGCCCAAAACATCGAACGGGCGGCGGGCGGCACCCAGACGGTTTCGGCCACCATCGCCAGTGTAACCCGGTCCTCGGGCGAAGCGGGCACTTTGGCGGGCGACGTGCTGAAGGGGGCGTCGGATCTGCACACCCAGTCCGACGCACTGCATGCCCAAGTCAACGACTTCCTGGACGGACTTAGGAATCAATAGGCGTCGTCAGAGGATGAAAGGGCGGTCCTGATAGGGCGCAAAGCTTGCGTTCCGGGACTGCCCGCCTATAATGCCGCCTTTCCGATTTCGGGTGGTTGCCCAGTCTTAAGTGGTGGCAAGGGGTCGCAATGGAACAGGCCGCAATGGAACAGGCCAAAGTGGGGATCATCATGGGAAGTCAGTCCGACTGGCCGACCATGCGTCACGCTGCCGAAACGCTGGAAGCGTTGGGTGTGCCTTATGAAAAGCGCATCGTTTCGGCGCACCGCACCCCGCAACGTCTCTACGACTATGCCCATACTGCCCGCGGCCGCGGCCTGTCGGTGATCATTGCCGGGGCTGGCGGGGCAGCCCATCTGCCGGGCATGACCGCCGCCATGACCCCCCTGCCCGTCTTTGGCGTGCCGATCGAAAGCAAGGCCTTAAAGGGCATGGACAGCCTGTTGTCCATCGTCCAGATGCCGGGCGGCGTGCCGGTCGGCACCGTCGCCATCGGCAAATCGGGGGCCATCAATGCCGCCCTGCTGGCCGCTTCGGTGCTGGCCCTGAATGACAAGGCCCTGGCCGACCGCCTGGATGCCTGGCGCGCCCGTCAGACCGCCTCGGTCGCGGATATCCCGGTGGACGAGGACAGCCATGCCGGTTGATCCGGCCAAGATCATCGCCCCCGGCGGGGTGATCGGTATTATCGGCGGCGGCCAGCTTGGCCGCATGACCGCCCTGGCGGCGGCCCGGCTGGGCTATCGCTGCCACATCTTCTGCCCGGAACCCGGTTGCCCGGCGTCCCAGGTTTCTTACGCCACCACCACCGCCGCCTATGAAGATCAGGCCGCGCTGGCCGCCTTTGCCGATGCGGTCGATGTGGTGACGTTCGAATTCGAGAATATTCCCGCCGACAGCGTGCGCATTCTGGCCGAGCGCGTACCCGTCCGCCCCGGCTGGAAAGTTCTGGAAACCGCCCAAGACCGCATCCTGGAAAAAAGCTTCCTGAATTCTATCGGCATCGCCACCGCGCCTTGGAAGGCCGTGCACAGCCTGGATGATCTGATTGCCGCCGTCGCCGCCCTGGGCCGCCCCAGCGTGCTGAAGACCGCACGGCTTGGCTATGACGGCAAGGGTCAGGTCAAAATCACCGCCGAGACCGATCTGGCCGAAGCCTGGGCCGCCATGAAGGGCGCTCCGGCCGTGCTGGAAGGCTTCATCAATTTCGAGCGTGAAGCGTCGGTCATTGTCGCGCGCGGCCCCGATGGCAAGGCCGTTTGCTTTGACACCGTGGAAAACCAGCACAAAAACCACATTCTGGACGTCACCATCGCGCCCGCCCGCATCAGTCAGTCCCTGGCCGATCAGGCCCGCGATCTGGCGCTGCGCACCGCGCAGGAACTGGATCTGGTGGGGCTGTTGGCGGTCGAACTGTTCGTCACCGCCGATGGCCGCCTGCTGGCCAACGAGATGGCTCCGCGCCCGCATAATTCCGGCCACTGGACGCAAGACGCCTGCCTGACTGACCAGTTCGAACAGTTTGTGCGCGCGGTTTGCGGCTTGCCGCTGGGCAGCCCGGCCCGTCATTCCGACGCCACCATGACCAATCTGATCGGCGACGATATGGATCAGGTGCCCGCCTTGCTGGCCGAACCGGGAGCACGCCTTCATCTTTACGGCAAAGCCGAAGCCCGGCCCGGTCGCAAGATGGGGCATGTCAACCGTCTGTTCCCGCTGGGCGCTTTTTCGAAATGAGAGAATTTGGATCGGCGAATTTGATGCCTTATATCCCTCATAAATCTTTCATTGACGCCGTAATGTCTTTACGGGGATTTTGATCTCCCCGCAGATCGGAAACCAGCCGCACCATGGAAGAGAAAGTTCTCTACATTGCCAACAATTACGGGCCGCTGGTTTATCTGGCGATCTTGGCCTGGACTTTTTTGGAAGGCGAAACGGTGGTCCTGATCACCGGCGCGCTGATTGCGGGCGGCAATGTCACCCTGTCGGTCTGGCTGCTGACCCTGACTGCCCTGCTGGGCAGCTTTGGCGGTGATCAGACATGGTTTTATATCGGGCGGCGCTATGGCACCCCATTGCTGCGCCGTTGGCCCGGCATGGCCGACAAGATCGAATGGGCATTCCGTCTGCTGCGACGTCATGAAACCCTGTTCATCCTGTCATTCCGCTTCATCTACGGCCTGCGCAATATCAGCCCCTTTGTCATCGGCATGTCGGGGGTGTCGCGCGCCAAATTCATCGCCCTTAATTTGATTGCCGCCACCTTGTGGGCCAACACCTTTGCCTGGGGCGGTTACTTCCTGGGCAAGGCTTTGGAAGCCTGGATGGGCGAATCCTCGATGGCGGTGCTGGGGGTCTTTATCCTGCTGGCCGGTGGCGGTGCGCTGCTGAACTGGCTGCGCCAACGCCGTAAAACCGCAGCCGCCGCAGCCCGTGCCGCCGCTGCCGCTGCCATCACCAACAATGCACCGGCCAACGCCCAATCGACCGACACCGCCGCCTGAAAGGGCCTCTCGGCCCTGGCTGAGCAGAACGAAAAAGACCGCCGCCGGGATCGTCCGGCGGCGGTCTTTTCATTTGAGGCATATCTCAAAGCAGAGGGAAACCGGGACGTAAACCCCGCCCCTATTCCGCTGCCGCCTTGTCCGTCTTCAAGACCACGTCACCCGGCAACACGGCCCGATCCCGACCGGTACGCTTAGCCAGATACATGCGGTGATCGGCGGTTTCCACCAGTTGCGGCCAGTCTTGGGCTTCGTCGGCAATCCGCTCGGCCACACCGATGGAAACCGTCAACGGCGTCCCATCCGGGCGCTGGCCGAAACCACGCGTGCGCAAGCGCTCGATCAGAATGCGCGCGCCTTCAGCATCGGTTTCACTCAAGATCGCCAGAAATTCCTCCCCTCCCCAACGGATTAGGAAGTCGCCGCGCCGCAGCCCGTCGCGCAGGATTTTCGCCATGGCCCGCAAAGCCTTGTCGCCCTCGTCATGACCAAAGCTGTCATTGATCGACTTGAACTTGTCGATGTCGAAAAAGGCCAGCGTCAGCGGTTCATTCTGCAAAGCCGACAGGCGGAACATCAGATCCAGGGTTTCGCCGCCGGAACGCCGCGTGAAAGCCCCGGTCAGGCTGTCTACCATGGCGCGGTTGACCAAGGTGGTGATGTAGTGCAATTGGCTCATGCCCGAAAACATCGCCACGCCCATCACCAGCACCATCAGCCACAACATCGGGCCATGCTGATAAAAGCTGACCACCTCGCCCTGCAAGGCGACACCCAGCACGGCAAAGCAAAAGGCCGGGGCGGAAAACAGTAAGACCTCGAACGCGGTCAGCGGAAACACCGCCAGACCGGCCAGGACGATATTCGGCATCAGGGCATAAAGGCGATTGATCAGCATCGCCGTCTGGCTGAGCGGCACCCCGTTCAGGATGTAAATCGACACCAGATAGAAAAACGGCGGCACCAGCAGCAGCACCAACAGCATCAGATCGGCCCGCACGCGCGAATGCAGCCCCCCTTGGGGCAGCACCAGCCCCAAAAAGATCAGGCTGGACAGCAGGCGCAGCACCGACAACTCGATCCATTGCGGCGACGGAAAATAAAGCCAGTCGATCAGCGAACAGAGCGGCACCAGCAGGGCGAACAGCGCCGCCACCAAGCGCACGCGGGAAATAATCACCGCCGCGCCGTGGCGACGGATATGGGTGCTGTGCCGAAAGGGGATCAGCAGGTCGAAGAATTGTCCGGCAGTGATGTTGATGGGCGCGAACAGATGCGTGACGATCGATCGGATCACGCCGCCCTGCCCGGTTTCGCCATCGTCTTCGAACAAACTCGTCGCCACCCGGATACCCCTATAAAATTTGACGGAAGATTATTTAAAATCCTAAACAAGTACAGCGGAACTTTCGCACTGCCCGCGTTTGGCAAGCCTTGACGCCACGCAAGCGGCGGTGCTTCCCTGACTGTGATCCTAGCATCATACAAGGATATGCGGTTCGATGGATGTGCTTTTAAAGGGGCTGATCGGCGGCGCAATGGCCATCGCCATCGCTTTGGCGTCCAAACGCGGCAATATTCTGCCCGGCCTGCTGCCGCTGTTCCCCGCTTTTGCGGTGTTGGCGCTGTTGATCGTCGGCGGCAAGGGCGACGATGACGGCTTTCGCCAGGCCAGTCTGTCGGGCATCAAGGCCATCCCTGCCTATCTGGCGTTTCTGGTGGTCTGCTGGCTGGCGGTGGGGCGCATGGATTTCCGCTGGGCCATCGGCTGTGGGCTGATCGCCTGGGCCGCGGTGGCGCTGTTGATGTTCCTTGCCCCCAAGTTTTTAATGAACACTTGAAAAATAAAACCTTCACACCAATAAATTGCTGATACAAAAAAACCTTATCTTGAATAAGGAAACGACGTAGAGGATATTGATATCGATTCTCAACATCATTCTTAGTTTGTGTGATTGCGATAAAATCACCAGATAAACCGAAGGAGATACGGTAATGAAGGGCAACCCCGTCGTCATTGCGGAGCTGAACAAGCTGCTGACCGGTGAACTGACCGCCGCCGACCAATATTTCATCCATTCGCGCATGTATGAAAACTGGGGCCTGAACGCGCTTTACGAACGTATCGAGCATGAACGGGTTGAAGAACTGGATCATGCCGCCCTGCTGATCCAGCGCATCCTGTTCCTGGAAGGCGTGCCCGACGTGGCGTCGCGCGCCGCGCTGGCGGTGGGCGCCACCGTGCCGCAGATGCTGGCCAACGATCTGGCCTATGAACTGGACGTGGTCGCCAATCTGAAAAAGGCCATCGCGCTGTGCGAACGCGAACAGGATTATGACTCTCGGCGCATCCTGATCGACCTGCTGCGCGATACCGAGGAAGACCACACCCATTGGCTGGAACAGCAGTTGGGTCTGGTCAAGGCCATGGGCCTGGAAAACTATCTGCAATCCAAGGCCGCGCTCGGCTCGGCCAGCTAAGCGGGAAGGAACGATCCGCCATGAAGGGTGACGCCGCCATCAATGCGCAGCTTAACAAGGTTCTGCGCCTTCATTTGACCGCCATCAATCAGTTCTTTCTGCATGCCCGCATCCTGAAGAACTGGGGATTCCGCCATCTGGGCAAGGTCGAATACAAGGAATCCATCGAAGCCATGAAGGAAGCCGATGCGGTCATCGAACGCATCTTGTTCCTGGAAGGCCTGCCCAACCTGCAAGACCTGGGCAAGCTGCTGATCGGCGAAACCGTGCCGGAAATCCTGAAAGGCGATTTGACCCTGGTCACGTCGCTGCGTAACCAGTTGGTGGAAACCATCGCTGCTTGCGAAAAGGCCGAGGATTTTGTCAGCCGCGACCTGTTGTCCCACCAGTTGGAAGAGATCGAGGAACGTCTCGACTTCTATGAAACCCAACTGGAGCTGTTGGAAAAGCTGGGCCATCCCAATTACCTGCAAAGCGCCGTCGGCGAAATCGACGACTGACGCAACAGAGTCGGCGAGATCGACGACTGGGCAAGGCAATATCCGGTCCCGTCATCACCGGTTCCGCGCCTGCGGGGCCGGTGGCGATGGTGGGCGCAATGGGCATGGGATGGGCCTTGCCCCAAAGCCAATGGGTTGATCTCGGGGGCCTTGCCCCAAAACCAATGGGGTAATCTCGGGGGCCTTGCCCCCGAACCCCTGCGCGAGAGATGGCTCTCTCGCACTCTCTGTTCCTTGAGAAAGCCAGGGGCTGCCCGCACGATCTTACTTTATGCCCAAGCCAAGCCGGTGCCGTCCCCACGGGATCGGCTTTTGCTTATGGTTGCGCCCAAAGCGCCCGACCTTGCGGATGCGGTGAAAAAACCTCTTGATGTTGATAATCATTCTCATTACTATTCTCAACATCATCTTCCGCCGGAGAAGGCCATCATGTATGTCTGTGTGTGCCACGCCATCACCGATAGCCAGGTTAAAGCCAGCTGCCATGGCGCCAGCCACCCGGTGGAGGTTCACAAGCGTCTGGGCGTGCGTCCGCAATGCGGCCGCTGCCTGCACTGCATCCGCGACATCATGCTGGACGAAGCCGAAAACAACGCCCCCATGGCTGCGGAATAACACCATCGGGTGAACAGAAAGCCCCCCTCTGCCCGAAGGTTGGTCAAGACCAAAACGACAAAGCCCCCGATCCGCAAGGATTGGGGGCTTTGGTGTTCTGGGGGGGAGGAGCTTATGCACATAAGCTCTGTTTTGCGCCCATGTCTGCCACTCCGAGGGGCCCGTCGCTTCCCAAGAGCGGACCTTGCACCGATCTGCTACTTCGGCTTTTGTGTGCGTTTAATCCCGCGGCCCGGAATGAACGAGTCGGACCAAGATGCCACTTTCGGGTATGGAGCTGGTAATGCGGTCGCTGTTTTGAAAAGCACAGGCCGGCAGAGGGAAAAATACAAAAGACGGTCACCGATTGCGTGACGTTCAGTACATTTGCAGCAGCAGGCTACCGGCCAGAACGTCAGCCGGTTGCCAAGCATCCAAATAGAACGAGCACTTTTTTCACTACGCATAAACGTTGATCCGGGGAGCCCGATAAGCGATGCTTCACTTCACGCCGGTAACGACTGTTAGGACCACAAGATCGCATGTCCCACGATCCGATCAACATAGTTGGCGCCAGGGCCGCGCTGGACAAGAATTACGTGCTGCTGCTGACGACGAATAGCATCGAGCGGGATGCTGTGCTTGCCGTCCTGGCAGACTCTGCCACAGCCGTAATTCACCGAGACACAAAGGGCGCGCGCATCGGACGCATCAGCGACCGGCTCTGCATTCATCTGAACGGCGCGTCAGGGGCCCAAGAGCAGCACTCAATCGGCTCGCTTACCCGTTGGATGATGACGTCGCCCCAACCACAACCACAACTCATCGTCGTTGTTGGGTTCGCATGGGGCAATCCGCACCTAGTGCAGGAAGGTGACATCGTGGTTGCGTCCGAGATACGTGACGTGAACCATGTCCGCGTGGACAAAGGCGTGCAAAGCCGGCGTGTCGCCCCCCGTCAGAGCGCTATCGGAACGCTCGATGAGTGTGTGACGAGGTTACCTCTCCAAGCGGATGGAAGGCGGATTTTTTCCGGTCTCCTCGCTTCGGCCGAGCTCCACCTTTCCGACGATGATGCGCGTGATGCGATTATCAATCAGCTTCCCGAGGTGCTGGGTGGCGAAATGGAAGCCTTTGATGTCGTGCGGGATCTCAATGTGCCCTGGATTCTCATCAAGTCTGTCTCCGATTATGGCGGCGACGACGTCGATAGAAACCGACAGGCCTCGGCAGCTCGCGCCGCAGCGAGTCTCATCGCGCCGATGCTCAAGGCGCTTACTGACGAGGGTCAACTCGCGGAGCGGCGGCGTGACTCCGCATCCGATCGCCTCGCCGATGCCCTTATTGGACACGCGATACACATCTCCCGTCCGCCGGGTGACCGCGACGCGATCGTGGATGCCATGAACGGCCACGTACCCAGGCTTATGCAGCGATTGTCCAGCTATGCATCAGATGGCGATGGGGAAGGTCTGCTTGCCGAGACGTTAGCGGTTGCAATCGTCGAACTGGCCCAAAATGCGTTCCTCCATGGGAGTGCAACTCATGCGAGCTGCACCTTTAATGAGACATCCGTCACGTTATGCGACGACGGCTTTACCTATGATCCTCTTAACCTCGTCGGTGACCGTGGTGGGGCACAGGCTTGGAAGGATCTGGACAAATTATTTCTTAAGACGGGAGGTGTCGCCTTCACGTCCCACGCGACAAGACCGCGTGGAAACACTTACAAATTCAGTCTCATCCTTCTGAGTTCCGAGATCCGGGAAGCAAAGAGACGCTGCAGGCTAGTCGATTCAGGACCTCAAGCGGGTATAACCGCGTCTGCTTTTGTCTACGACCCGGGCTGTGAGACGCTGTACTACGAAGCCGGGAGCATCTATTCGAAGTCGAAGTGTTTTTCGGTCGAGTCCGAACTTCGCGATCTGCTCCAGGCCGGCAAGACGCTAATAATTGCCTGCCGAGATCAAAGGCAGGTACAAATGTACCAGAACGCATTTACCGAGTTCTCCGGGCCCAGATTACGCATTTTCGTAGGCAGCCGACTGTAGTAATTGGGTTAAAATCTGACATTAATCAATTGATTCCCCGTTGATCTACGCGTCCAGGAGATGCGCCATCCAGCTGTACATGCGACGTTGGGGCATGCGTATACAACCTGAACAATCGGCAGTTTTTGCGAACGGTCTAAATCGGGCAATATACTCGTAGCTGACGCAAAGCAGGCTTGGAATCTACAGCCGCCGTTCGTCCGCTTTGGGTCCAATTTGTTGGGAAACTCCCCAACAGCTACTCGTACCCCAGTGCGCCGAGTTTTTCATCAGAGTCGGTTAACTCCTGCCGAAGTTCATGCCCGGCAGCACCGCCTGCTTTGCCCGTTCGGCACCTAAAAGCCGACAGGCGGCTCCCGCCCCAAAGCAGCCCCCACATCCCCCACCCCGCCCGGGCCATCTCCGGGCGGGGTTCCCCCTGCAACCGCCCCCTATTCCAGCACCACCAACAAGTCCTTGGTTTCCACCTGTTGGCCGACGCTGACGGTGACGGATTTGACCACGCCGGCCCGTTCGGCGCGGACGGCGGTTTCCATTTTCATGGCTTCCAGTTCCACCAGGATGTCGCCTTTTTCGACGCTCTGGCCGGGCTGCACGTCCACCGTTACCACCAAGCCGGGCATGGGGGCGGCGATGTGGGCGGGGTTGCCGTCTTCGGCCTTGGGTTGGGCCGGGCGGGCTGGGGCCACGGTTTTGTCGGCCACCTTGACGGTGCGCGGCTGGCCGTTCAGTTCAAAGAAGACGTTGCGCAGGCCCAGTTCGTCGGGCTCGCCCACCGCCAGCAGGCGGATCAGCAGGGCCTTGCCGGGTTCCAGTTCGATGGCGACTTCCTGGCCGACCGGCAGGCCGTAAAAGAAGGTCGGGGTCGGCAGCACCGACAGATCGCCGTATGTCCGCTGGTGCGCCGCAAAGTCGGTAAAGACCTTGGGATACATCAGGTAAGACGCCAACTCGTCATCACTGACGACGCGCCCAATCTTGGCTTCGACCTCGGCTTTGACCGCCGTCAGATCGGCGGACGGCAGCACCGCGCCGGGGCGCTGGGTCAGGGGCTTTTCGCCCTTCAGCACCTTCTGTTGCAGGGCTTGGGGGAAACCGCCCGGCGGCTGGCCCAGATCGCCCTTAAAGAACGACACCACAGATTCGGGGAAGGCGATTTCCCGGTCCGGGTCCTGCACCATCTCCGGGGTCAGGCCGCTGGTCACCATCATCAGGGCCATATCGCCCACCACCTTGCTGGTCGGCGTGACCTTGACCACATCGCCAAACATCTGGTTGACCTGGGCATAGGTGTTGGCGACCCGGTCCCAATGTTCATCGATGCCTAAGCTGCGGGCCTGCTGGCGCAGGTTGGTATATTGCCCGCCCGGCATTTCGTGCAGATAGACCTCCGCCGTGCCCGACGAAATCCCGGCTTCGAACGCCGCATAATTGCGCCGCACATGCTCCCAATAGGCAGATACTTTGTTCAGCGCCCCATGATCCAGGCCGGGGTCGCGCTCATGCCCGGCCAGCGCCGCGCAGATGGAGCCCAAGGGCGGCTGCGACGTGGTACCGCTTAAGGAATCCATGGCGGCGTCCACCGCATCGACGCCCGCTTCCACCGCCGCCAACACGCTGGCCGCCGACAGCCCGCTGGTGTCGTGGGTGTGGAAATGGATCGGCAGGCCGGTTTCGTCCCGCAGCGCCTTGACCAGTTGGGTGATGGCGCGCGGCTTGGCCAGACCGGCCATGTCCTTGATGCCCAGAATATGCGCCCCGGCCTTTTCCAGGTCCTTGGCCAGTTGGACGTAATATTTCAGGTCATATTTGCGGCCCGGCTGGGTGATGTCGCCGGTATAGCAGAGCGCGGCCTCGCACAGTTTGCCGCTGTCTCGCACCGCATCGATGGCAACCCGCATGTTATCGACCCAGTTGAGCGAATCGAAGACGCGGAAGACATCGACCCCGCCCTTGGCGG
>JASLCK010000326.1 GCA_030151865.1 Rhodospirillaceae bacterium
GGCCTGCCCGACATCCTGGTGATCATCGACACCAACAAGGAATCGCTGGCCGTTCAGGAAGCCAACAAGCTGGGCATCCCCGTGGTCGCCATTCTGGACAGCAACTCGGACCCGGCTGGCGTGACCTATGCCATCCCCGGCAACGACGACGCCCTGCGCGCCATTCAGACCTACGGCGACCTGTTCTCGGGCGCTGTGCTGGACGGCATCCAGGCTGAAATGACCCGTTCGGGCGTGGATATCGGCGAAGCTCTGGAAGCTCCGGCCGAAGCCGCCGCCGAAGAAGGCGTCTCCGAGGAGCAGGCCGGCGCCTAATCGGCCCGGATCTTCGGAAAAATTTCATCGAATGGCGGCGGCACCAGTCGCCGCCATTTGTTTAACAATCTGCCTCAACCCGCATTTATCGAAAGAGGATCATAATGGCCGAGATTACCGCCTCGCTGGTCAAGGAACTGCGCGAGAAGACTGGCGCCGGCATGATGGACTGCAAGAAGGCGCTGGCCGAAACCGCTGGCGATCTGGAAGGCGCCGTCGATTGGCTGCGTAAGAAGGGTCTGGCCGCGGCTGCCAAGAAGGCCGGCCGCGTCGCCGCCGAAGGCCTGGTCGCCGTTGCCGCTGCTGGCACCAAGGCCGCCGTGGTTGAAATCAATGCCGAAACCGACTTCGTTGCCCGCAACGACCAGTTCCAGGGTTTCGTGAAGTCCGTCGCCGAAGTGGCTCTGTCCGCTGGTGAAGCCGCTGACGCCATCAAGGCCGCCAAGCTGGCCAACGGCAAGTCGGTCGAAGAAGAACTGACCACCCTGATCGCCACCATCGGCGAAAACATGAGCTTCCGCCGCGCCAAGGTGCTGGAAGTTTCGCAGGGCGTCGTCGCTTCCTACATCCACAGCGCCGTGGCTCCCGGCCTGGGCAAGATCGGCGTGCTGGTCGCCCTGGAATCCGCTGGCGACGTCGCCAAGCTGGCCGAAGTCGGCAAGCAGATCGCCATGCATGTGGCCGCTGCCAAGCCGCTGTTCCTGGACATCTCGTCGGTTGACGGTGCCGCCCTGGAACGCGAACGCGCCGTTCTGAGCGAACAGGCCGCCGCTTCGGGCAAGCCCGCCAACGTCATCGAAAAGATGGTCGAAGGCCGCATCCGCAAGTACTACGAAGAAGTGGTGCTGCTGGAACAGGTCTACGTCATCGACGGCGAAACCAAGATCAGCAAGGTCATCGAGAACGCCGCCAAGGCTGCCGGTGCTCCCGTCAAGCTGGCTGGTTTCGTGTCCTTCGTCCTGGGCGAAGGCATCGAGAAGGAGCAGAAGGACTTCGCTGCCGAAGTCGCTGCTCAGCTGGGCAACTAATCCAGCATTTTCCTTGGGGTTGCGCGGTGCTGACCGCGCAACCCACAAAGGGCGCGACAGCCGCCGGGAATGGTGTATCATCCAGCCCCGGCTTCGGCTTTTAGACTGCGCGCTCTTGTATAAAGGGCGCGACGTTCTGTCCGCCGCCCTCCCGATCAGGCTTTCAGACCAGGGGCAGAACAATGCCAAACGCGCCTAAGTTCCGTCGTGTCTTGATCAAGCTGTCGGGCGAGGGCCTGATGGGAACCCGCGAATACGGCCTGGATGGCGACACCTTGTCGCGCATCTCGGGCGAGATCCAGGCAGTGGTCGCCCAGGGCGTCCAGGTCTGTCTGGTTGTCGGCGGTGGCAACATCTTCCGCGGCGTTTCCAGCGCTGCCAAGGGGATGGAACGCACCAGCGCCGATTATATGGGCATGCTGGCCACCGTCATTAATGCCCTGGCCTTACAAAATTCGCTGGAACGTATCGGGCTTTCGACCCGCGTTCTGTCCGCCATTCCCATGGCCATGGTGTGCGAGCCTTACATCCGCCGCCGCGCCGTGCGTCACATGGAAAAGGGGCGGATCGTCATTTTCGCCGCCGGTACCGGCAATCCCTTCTTCACCACCGACACCGCCGCTGCGCTGCGCGCCGTTGAAATGGGCTGCGACGTGCTGGTGAAGGCGACCCAGGTGGATGGCGTTTATACCGCCGATCCCAAGAAGGTGCCGGACGCCAAGCGATATGAACGCTTGACCTTTATGGACGTGCTCTCGCAAGACCTCCAGGTGATGGACGCAACCGCCATCGCACTGTGCCGCGAGAACGATCTGCCGATCCTCGTGTTCAATCTGCACGAGGAAGGCTCTTTCGCCAAAGTGGTGGGCGGCGAAGGCCGTTTCACCATCATTGAAGAAGGGGAATAAATCGTGTCGGTGACCAATTATGCCGATCTGAAAAAGGACGTGAAGCGGCGCATGGAAAGCGCCGTTGAAGTCCTGAAGAAGGACTTCCAGGGTCTGCGCACTGGCCGCGCTTCGGCCAACCTGCTGGAGCCGGTGGTGATCGAAGCCTATGGCAGCACTATGCCGCTTAATCAGGTCGCAAATGTCAACGTGCCGGAACCGCGCATGATCACCGTGTCGGTGTGGGACAAGAGCATGGTCAAGGCGGTCGAAAAGGCCATCCGCGATTGCGGTCTGGGCCTGAACCCGCAGGCCGACGGCATGACCATCCGCGTGCCGATTCCGCCGCTGAACGAAGAACGTCGCCGCGAGTTGCAAAAGGTCGCCGGCAAGTACGCCGAACAGACCCGCATCTCGGTGCGTAATGTGCGTCGTGACGGCATGGAAATGCTGAAGCGCCTGGAAAAGGATGGTCACATCTCCCAGGACGAACAGCGCGGCCATGAAAAGGAAATCCAGGCGTTGACCGACGAGACCATCAAGACCATTGATGAAACGTTGGCCAACAAAGAAAAAGACATCATGCAGGTTTAATCGGAGATGGAAGCGTTGCAGTCTCCCAAAACCGGTTCGGCTCCGCCGCCGCCTTGCCACGTCGCCATCATCATGGATGGCAATGGACGCTGGGCCAAGGCGCGCGGGCTGCCGCGCACGGCTGGCCACAAGCGCGGCGCGGAAAGTGTTCGCGCCGCCGTTCAGGCCGCGGGGGAACTGGGCGTTTCCTATCTGACCCTGTTTGGTTTCTCTTCCGAAAACTGGAAGCGTCCGGAGGGGGAGGTGCGCGACCTTATGGGGTTGCTGCGCCTCTACCTGAAGGGCGAAATCAAAAGCCTGCATAAGAACAATGTGCGTCTGCGCGTTGTGGGTGACCGCGCCCGCCTGGGCAAGGACATCGTTTCCCTGATCGAGGATGGCGAGGCCAAGACCGCCAACAATACCGGCCTGACCCTCGTGCTGGCGCTGTCTTATGGCAGCCGCCAGGAAATCGTTTCCGCCGTTCGCGCTTTGGCGCAAGACGCGGCTGACGGCAAGATCAGCCCCGATCAGATCGACGAGGATATGGTTTCCTCCCGTCTGTTTACTGTCGGCATCCCCGATCCCGATCTGTTGATCCGCACCAGCGGTGAACAACGCATCAGCAACTTTCTGTTGTGGCAGTGCGCTTATTCCGAACTGGTGTTCCAAGACGTTTTGTGGCCCGACTTCGACCGCCAGCACCTGGAAGACGCCATCGCCGCCTATCACGGCCGCGAACGTCGTTTCGGCGCGTTGGGCTGATCGGCGCATCCCGTGCTGCGCCAGCGAATTCTCTCTGCTCTGGTTCTGGCGCCTGTCGCCATTGCCGCCGCCTGGATGGGCGGTTGGTCCTTCGCCTTGCTGGCGGCGGTCGCCTCGGCCCTGCTGGGGTGGGAATGGGATCGCCTGTGCATGGGCCGCTTTGGTGCGGGTGGGGTGATCCTGGCGGTGATGGGCGTGGCGTCGGCTTTCCTTGGTCTGGGGGCGGCTTCGTCGGCTTTCTGGGTAATCGGCGGGGCGGCGGTGGCTGCGCCGCTGGTGCGCCGGGTGCCGGGGCGTTCTCTGTTGTGGCTGGGCTTCGGCGCTCTTTACATCGGTTTGCCGACCGTCTCGCTGGTGTGGCTGCGCAGCCTGGGGGGCGAAACCCTGTTCTGGCTGCTGTTGCTGGTCTGGGCCACCGATATCGGCGCTTACGCGGCGGGCCGCACCATTGGCGGACCGAAGATTTGGGTGCGGATCAGCCCCAACAAGACTTGGGCCGGGCTGTGCGGCGGCGTGGCTTCGGCGGCGCTGGTTGGCTGGGGGACGGCGGCCTGGATCGGTGATGACGGTCCCAATGCCCTGATCCTGGCGCTGCTCAGCGGTGCTCTGGCCGTTGTGGCGCAAGTCGGCGATTTCGGTGAATCCTGGGTGAAACGCCATTTTGGTGTTAAGGATTCCAGTCATATCATTCCCGGCCATGGCGGCGTTCTCGATCGCCTGGACGGTTTGTTGGCGACGGCCCCCGTGGTAGCGGCGCTGTGCCTCGCCTTTGGTGGAGGTTTGCCTTTATGGCGATAAACGCAGCCGAGCGGGGCAAGCCCGGCGTACGGTCTGTGACCATCCTTGGTTCGACGGGGTCGGTGGGAAGCAACACCGTCGATCTGGTCGAACGTGAACCCGACCGCTTCCGGGTCGAGGCTTTGACCGCCAACAGCAATATTGAAAAGCTGGCCGATCAGGCGCGGCGTCTGCGCCCGCGTTACGTGGCGGTGGCCGATGTCAGTGCCTATGCTGCTTTGAAAGAGGCTCTGGCCGGTCTCGATATCGAAATCGCGGCGGGCAAGGATGCGTTGGTGGAAGCCGCCGCCCGTCCCGCTGATTGTGTGATGGCGGCGATTGTCGGGGCGGCCGGTTTGCAGCCGACCCTGGCGGCCATTCGTCGTGGCGCCATCGTTGGCTTGGCCAACAAGGAAACCCTGGTGTGCGCCGGTGATCTGGTGATGGCCGAGGTCAAGCGGGCCGGGGCGACCCTGGTGCCGGTGGATTCCGAACATTCAGCCATTTTCCAGGTTTTGGATGGCAACCAGCGCGATCGGGTGGAGAAAATCATTCTGACCGCTTCGGGCGGGCCGTTTCGCACCAGCAGCCGCGAGTCGATGGCGCAGATGACCCCGGAACAGGCGGTGGCCCATCCCAATTGGTCGATGGGCGCCAAGATTTCGGTCGATTCTGCCACCATGATGAATAAGGGGTTGGAGCTGATCGAGGCTTACCACCTGTTCGGCATGCCGGAAGACCGGATTGATATTCTGGTCCATCCCCAGTCCGTGGTGCATAGTCTGGTGTCTTATGTGGACGGCTCGATTCTGGCTCAGTTGGGTACGCCCGATATGCGCACGCCGATTTCCCTGGCTCTGGGCTGGCCGCGACGTCTGGAATTTCCCGCCAAACGTCTGGATCTGGCGGCAATTGCCAGTCTGACATTTGAAAATCCCGATCCGGTGCGTTTTCCTGCATTGCGTCTGGCCCGTCAGGTCTTGCGTGAAGGCGGTGTCGCACCCACCATCTTGAACGCCGCCAATGAAGTGGCGGTACAGGCGTTCCTGGGGCGGCGGATCGGATTTCTCGATATCGCCCGGGTGGTGGAGGAAACTTTGTCGGCTTTCGCGCCGCAGCGTATTGGCGCGTTGGACGATATTCTTTCCATTGATGCCCAGGCCCGTGCCCGGGCAGGCGTTCTGATCGGTTCACTCGCCGCTTGAAACAGCGCGCAGCATAGGCAGGCCACATGCTTCAGCTTTTGACCGGGTTTTGGGATTACGTCATCGTCTTTCTGCTGATTCTGACGGTCGTCGTTTTCGTGCATGAGATGGGGCATTTCCTGATCGCCCGCGCCTGTGGGGTCAAGGTTCTGACGTTCTCCATCGGCTTTGGGCCGGAACTGTTCGGCTGGACCGCCAAGTCCGGCACCCGCTGGAAGTTCAGCGCCGTGCCGTTGGGCGGCTATGTCAAGATGCTGGGTGACGCCGATGCCGCCAGCACGCCCGATCAGGCCGCCGCCACCCAGTTGACCGAGGAAGAAAAGCGCCAGACCCTGCAATTCAAGCCGGTATGGCAGCGCGCCGCCGTGGTTGCCGCTGGTCCGCTGGCGAATTTTGTCTTTGGCATTCTGGTCCTGGCTGGGATGTTCATGGGCTATGGAGAAACCCGTCTACCCGCCGTGGTGGGCGATGTTTCCCCCAACAGCGCCGCCGCCGAAGCCGGTTTGCAGGCGGGCGACCGCATCGTTTTGGCCAATGGCGAAGTGGTCGAGCGATTCCAGGACTTGCAGCGCATCATTGCCCTGGGGCTGGATCAGCCGCTGACCCTGACGGTGCGTCGGGGCGAGCAAAGCCTGAACATCCTGGCCCATCCCCGCATTACCGAAGCCAAGGATCCCTTTGGCAATGTCCATAAGCGCCCGATGCTGGGCTTGCGCTCGGACCCCAATGCCGCCGAGCAAGTAAGCCATGGCCCCATCTCGGCCCTGGTGGCGGCAGTGCGTGAAACCCGCGAGATGGTCTCCACCAGCCTGACCGGCATCGGCCAGATGATTACCGGCGCGCGCCCCACCGATGACCTGGGCGGTCCGCTGCGGATTGCCAAGGGGGCGGGGCAGGCGGCTCAGCTTGGGGTTGGCAGCGTCATCTTCTACACCATCTTGCTGTCGATCAATCTGGGGATGATTAATTTATTTCCTGTTCCTTTGCTCGACGGCGGGCATCTCTTGTTCTATGGTATCGAAGCTTTGTTGGGGCGGCCCCTGGGACCCAAGGCGCAAGAATATGGTTTTCGCCTTGGTTTGTTTCTGGTATTCGCCTTGATGTTGCTTGCGACCCGTAACGACTTGGTCGACCTTAAGGTGTGGGAACTCATTAAAAGTGTGGTTTCCTGAGGCCCTGGTTGACCGTTCCGATTCTTTTGGTGTTTTAGGGGGAAAATTGGTCCGTTCGTTCCGCTCTGCGCTGATGGGTGCGGCCGCCACTTTTCTGGTCGCCGTCTGCACCTCGGGTTACGCTTCGTCGGCTGCCGCGCAGTCTGCGGGAAGCACGGTCACCGGCGGCACGGTTCATGAAATCGTGATCGACGGTAATCAGCGCATCGAGCCGGAGACCATCCGCTCCTATATGTCGCTGACCGAAGGCGACCCCTTCGATCAGGAAAAGATGGACAAGACCCTGAAAAGTCTGTTCGCCACCGGCCTGTTCGCCGACGTGGCCGTCCATCGTCAGGGCGATACCCTGATGGTCCGCGTGGTGGAAAACCCGCTGATCAACCGCGTCGCCTTTGAAGGGGCCCGCCACGTCAAGAGCGAACAGCTGCAAACCGAAGTGCAGTTGCGGCCGCGTACGGTTTATACCCGTACCAAGGTGCAAAACGACGTCAAGCGCATCCTGGACATTTATCGCCGCAGTGGCCGTTTTGCCGCCACCGTCGAGCCGAAGCTGATCCAATTGGAGCAAAACCGCGTCGATCTGGTCTACGAAATCAACGAAGGTCCGTCCACCTACGTGACCCGTATCGATTTCGTCGGCAACAAGAAGTTCTCCGACGCCGCCTTGCAGGAAATCCTGCAAACCAAGGAAGAGCGCTGGTATCGCTTTCTGTCGTCGGACGACACCTATGACCCGGACCGCGTGACCTATGACCGCGAATTGCTGCGTCGCTTCTATATGAAGAACGGTTATGCCGATTTCCGCGTCGTTTCCAGTGTCGCCGAACTGACCCGCGACCGCGAAAAGTTCTTCCTGACCTTCACCTTGGAAGAAGGCGAACGCTATAAGATCGGCAAGGTGACGGTCAAAAGCGCGCTACCCGACCTGAAGGTCGAAGAATTGCAGCCCATGACCGCCAACCTGGGGGAAGGTGACTGGTACAATGCCGACGAGGTGGAAAACACCATTCAGGCTTTGACCGAGGCGGTGGGCAACAAGGGTTATGCCTTCATCGACATCAAGCCCGATTTGAACCGCAACCGCGACACCCATACCATCGACCTGACCTTCGACATCCAGGAAGGTCCGCGCGTTTATGTTGATCGCATCGATATTCAGGGCAACACCCGTACCCTGGACAAGGTGATCCGTCGCGAATTCCGTCTGGTGGAAGGCGACGCCTTCAACGCCGCCAAGCTGCGCCGGTCGCGTGAACGTGTGAAGGATCTGAACTTCTTCGATAAGGTCGAAGTCAACAACGGCCCGTCGGAAACTGCTCCCGACCGCACCGTCATCAAGGTGGATGTGCAGGAAAAATCGACCGGTGAACTGTCGTTCGGTGTCGGTTGGTCCAGCTCGGTCGGCGCGTTGCTGCAGGTCGGCGCGCGTGAACGCAATCTGTTGGGCCGCGGCCAGGATCTGCGCGTCAATGCTGAACTGTCGCAGAAGCGTTCGTCGGTTGATTTGGGCTTTACCGAGCCCTACTTCCTTGATCGCCGTCTTGCTGCTGGCGCGGATTTGTTCGCCATCAACACCAACAGCACCAGCCAGACTTTGTACGATACCTCGACCAAGGGCGGCACGCTGCGCATGGGGTATTATTACAACGAATATCTGCGTCATGATTGGCGCTATACCCTTAGCACCACGGAAATCACCAACATCGATACCAGCGCCTCGCTTTACATCAAGCAGCAGGCTGGTTCGGCGACTCTGTCGTCGTTTGGTCATACCCTGACCTGGGATCACCGTGACAGCCGCGTCGATCCGACCTCGGGTTACTACCTGAAGGGCGGCAACGATCTGGCGGGCTTTGGCGGGACGGAATATTTCATCCGCTCGACGGCGTCGGCGGGGCAGTACTTCAAGGTTTCCGACGATACCGTGCTGATGTTGGGAACCACGGCCGGTTACATCGTGCCGTTGGACAACAGCCCGTTGCGCATCAACGAACGCTACTTCCTGGGCGGCGATTCTTTCCGCGGCTTCAAGGATGCCGGCGTCAGCCCGCGCGACAAGGTGACCAACGACGCCTTGGGCGCCACCTGGCAGTGGACCGGCACCACCGAAATGACGTTCCCCATCGGGTTCCCCAAGGAACTGGGCGTCATGGGCAAGCTGTTCACCGACGTTGGTACAGTCGGTTCGACGGATCGCAAGGTCGACAAATCGACCGTCACCGAATCGTCGTCTTTGCGTATGTCTGTCGGTACCGGCGTCATCTGGCGTTCGCCGATGGGGCCGATCAATATCGACCTTGGTTTCCCGATCATGAAAGATTCCAACGACGAGACCCAGGTCTTCCGTCTTAATTTCGGTACGAGGTTCTAATCATGAGCATTTTGTCGACCACGCGGCTGCTGCTTGCCAGCTGCCTGGTTACTGGTGCGGTTTTGGCTGCTCCGGCTTTCGCGCAGGATGCGCCCGCCGCGGGTGCGGCGGCCGGCGGCGCTCAGGCGATGGCTCCCGTTGTCGCCATCGTCGATGTCGATGCCGTGATGCAGGAATGCGCCGCTTCGAAGGGTGTGCGCGCCCAGTTGGCGAAGTATCAGCAATCCTACCAGGATGAAGTGTCTCGCGAAGAGCAGGCTCTGCGCACCACCAAGCAGGACCTGGACCAGCAGCGTCAGAAGTTGTCCCAGGACGCGTTCGCCGAAAAGGCCCGTGCCTTCGAGCAGAGCATCGCCGAATATGAACGCAAGGTGGTGGCGCGCCGCCGTGCGCTCGACAAGTCGTTCTCGACCTCGATGGCCACCATCGAAAAGACCATGTTGCAGGTGACCGCCGATCTGGCTTCGACCAAGGGCGCCAACGTTGTTCTGCCGCGCGCTCAGGTCATTTTGTTCAATGAAAAGATGAACATCACCGCCGAGGTGGTGGACGCCATGAACAAGAAGCTGCCCAGCGTCGAATTCCCCACCCCGCATCCGGAAGCCGAAATGGGCAACGGTCAGCCTGCGGGCAAGAAGAAGTAACGGCATGGCGGATACCCGTTTCTTCACCAACGCTGGTCCGTTTTCCCTGGCCGAATTGGCTCGACGCTGCGGTGCCGAGCTGACGGCCTGCCCGGAGCCCGAGCGTCTGGTGTCTGATGTTGCGGCGCTTGATCAGGCTGGTCCTGATCAAGTGTCGTTTTTGGACAACAAGAAATACGTGGACGCTTTTACCAAAAGCCGGGCCGGGGCCGCGATCATCCATCCGTCGATGGTGTCCAAGGCCCCTGCCGGGATGGCTTTGCTGGTTTCTCCCGATCCTTACCGGTCCTATGCCCAGGTGGCGCGCGCCTTTTATCCGGTGCTTGCGCCGGTGCCGGGCATCGCGCCGACCGCATCGGTCGATCCCACCGCCAAATTGGCTGAAGGTGTGCGGGTCGAAGCGGGTGCCGTCGTTGGTGCACGTGCCGAGATCGGACCGCGCTGTCTGATTGGTCCCAATGCGGTGATCGGCGATGGCGTCGTGTTGGATGAGGATTGCATCATCGGTGCCGGTGCCACGGTCAGCCATGCTTTGGTCGGCAAGCGGGTCAATATCTATACCGGCGTGCGTATCGGTCAGGACGGTTTCGGCTTTGCCATGGGGCCGCAGGGACACCTTAAGGTTCCCCAATTGGGGCGTGTGGTGATCCATGACGACGTGGAAATCGGGGCCAATACCACGATTGACCGCGGCGCGGGGCCAGATACCGTCATCGGGGCCGGAACCAAGATTGATAATCTGGTGCAAATCGGGCACAACGTGCAGCTCGGTCGGGGATGCGTCATTGTGTCCCAGGTCGGGATATCCGGCAGCACCCGGTTGGACGATTTTGTAATCGCCGCCGGTCAGGCTGGGATCACCGGGCATCTGCATATCGGCATGGGTGCTCGCATCGCCGCGCAAAGTGGCGTGATGCGTGACATCGAAGCCGGTGGTCAGGTCGGGGGATCGCCCGCCGTGCCGTTCAAGGATTGGCTGCGCCAGTCCGCTATTTTGGGTCAGTTGGCCCGCAACAAGGGGCCGATTAAGGGGTAAGCTGGATGGAAACCGCTGAAAACCGGACCAGCAAGGTCATCGACATCAACCGGATCATGCAGATGATCCCGCATCGTTATCCGTTCCTGCTGGTCGATAAGGTTATCGACGTCGAGCCGAACGTGAGCGCGGTTGGCATCAAGAACGTGACGGCGTCCGAGCCGCATTTCCAGGGGCATTTCCCGCAGCGTCCGATCATGCCGGGCGTGCTGATCATCGAAGCCATGGCTCAGACCTCGGCCGTGCTGGTGGTGGAAACCCTGGGGCCGGATGCTGAAGGCAAGCTGGTCTATTTCATGACCGTCGACAGCGCGCGTTTCCGCAAGCCGGTGGTGCCGGGCGATACACTCTCGATCCATGTGGTCAAGGAACGCAGCCGCGGCAATGTCTGGAAATTCAAAGCCGAGGCCAAGGTGGATGGCGTATTGGTCGCCGAAGCCACCTATGCCGCGATGATTATGGATAGCTAATGGCTAATATTCATCCCACCGCCGTTGTCGCGGCCGGCGCCAAGATCGCCGAAACGGCCGAAATCGGCCCCTACTGCGTCATTGGCGAACAGGTTGAGATTGCGGACCGCGTGCGGCTGGTGTCGCATGTGGTGATCGATGGCATCACCTCGGTGGGGGAAGGGACGGTCGTCTATCCTTTCGCGTCGCTGGGGCATCGCCCGCAAGACCTGAAATATCACGGCGAGTCCAGCCGTCTGGTGATCGGTAAGAACAACCAGATCCGCGAAAACGTCACCATGAATCCTGGGACCGAGGGTGGTGGCATGCTGACCCAGGTGGGCGATAACGGCCTTTATATGGTCGGTGCCCATGTGGCCCACGATTGTGTCGTTGGTGACAACGTCATCCTGGCTAACAACGCCACCTTGGCGGGCCATGTGGTGGTGGGTGACTTCGCGGTGTTGGGTGGTCTGTGCGCTGTGCACCAGTTCGCCCGCATTGGCCGTCATGTGATGGTCGGCGGCATGACTGGCGTTGAAAACGACGTCATTCCTTACGCCACTGTGACCGGTAACCGCGCCCATCTGGCCGGGCTTAATCTGGTCGGGCTGAAGCGTCGCGGCCTGCCGCGTGAAGACATTCACGCCCTGCGCAACGCCTATCGTCTGCTGTTCGCGCCGGAAGGCACCATGGCGGAACGGTTGGAAGAGGTTGTGGCGCAATACAGCGGCATCGCTCCGGTCATGGAAATCGTTGATTTTATCCGCGCCGACAGTTCGCGCTCCATCTGCCAGCCGAATCTGGAGAATGCTTCCTAAGCTCGGCATCCTGGCCGGCGGCGGCGAACTGCCGGCCCGTCTGGTCGCCGCCTGCCGCGATCAGGGGCGCGAGGTCTTTGTCCTGGCCTTTGAAGGCCATGCCGACCCATCCGCCGTTCATGACGTCCCCCATGCTTGGATCCGTTTGGGCGAAGCGGGACGTGGTTTCGACATCCTGCACGAACATGGCGTGAAGGACGTGGTGATGGCCGGTCCGGTCCGTCGTCCTACCTTGCGCGATTTGCGGCCCGATTGGCGCACCACCCGCTTTTTCGCCCGCCTTGGGCTGAAGGCGCTTGGTGACGACGGTCTGTTGCGCGCCGTCATCAGCGAGATGGAAAGCGAGGGCTTTCACGTCGTCGGAATGCATGAAATCCTGGGAGATCTTCTGGCAGAAGCCGGAATTTGGGGTCGGGTTCAGCCCGACGATCAGGCCTGGAGCGATATCCAGCGCGGCTTGCAGGTGGCGGTCGGCCTGGGGGCTTTGGATGTCGGTCAATCCGTGGTGATCCAGCAAGGCATCGTGCTGGGGGTGGAAGCAGTGGAGGGCACCGACGCCCTGATCCGCCGCTGTGGCGATTTGCGCCGTGACGGTCCGGCGGGAATCCTGATCAAGATCGCCAAACCGGGCCAGGAACGCCGTGCCGATTTGCCGACCATTGGTCCCAAGACCATTGCGTCTTGTGCCGCCGCCGGGTTGCGCGGCATTGCCGTGCATGCGGGGTCTACCGTGGTGGTGAACCGTCCGGCCTTGATCGAGGCGGCGGATAAGGCCGGTATTTTCCTTTGTGGGGTCGAGGTGCCGTCATGAGCAAAACAGCCCCCCTGGTTTATCTGATTGCGGGCGAGCCTTCGGGTGATCTGCTGGCCGGGCGGGTCATGGCCGCGTTGCGCGACATGACCGATGGTCAGGTGCGTTTTGCCGGGATCGGCGGCGAGACCATGCGCGAACAGGGCATGGAAAGCCTGTTTCCCCAGGCGGATCTGGCGGTGATGGGGCTGGCCGAAGTGCTGCCCCGCATTCCCCGCATTCTAAAGCGCCTGAAGCAG
>JASLCK010000330.1 GCA_030151865.1 Rhodospirillaceae bacterium
GGCCGGGGTGACGTAGATCAGCTTGTTTTCCGAGCGGTCGTCACCAGCGTAGGTACGCTGGGGAGTGTCGGCGAAGTTACCGGGGATCAGAACCCAGTTGCCGAAGTTGCCGTCCTGGCCACCGATACCGGCGACGTCCGGAGCGCTGACATGGATCAGGGCGCCGACGTTGTCCTGTTCGCCAGCCATGATAGTACCGGCGACGCTGGTCACGGTCAGGAACGACTTGATGCCGTTCTTGTTGGTGCCGGCGATACGGCTGGTCGGGGTGCCCTGGCTGCCATTGGTGTCAACTTCGACGGCGACGCCGATGCCGTTGTCCAGCTTGGTCGAACCGCTGAAGTTAACGCGCACGTCGTCCTGAACGTCGAAAGCGTTGATGTCCCTGGCGGCGCCAGCGCTGGTATAAACCTTATCCTTCTGGGAAGCATAACCAGCATACTGGGTCATGTAACCACCCAGACCCAGCTTAACGGGTTCGGCGGCCTGAGCAGCGGAAGCGAGGCCGATCAGAGCGACGCTAGCGAAAAGAACCTTCTTCATTTGTATCCCCTCTTGGTTTCGAAAAGCGTCAAAAGCGCCTTCCGCAACGGTTGGTCATATTTCTTTTACCTCTGTTCAGGCCAGAGGCAAACGGCTTTCCGCAATTTGTGTGACGAAAAGGAACCGCTGTTGCATTAAAACCACAGTTAAGGCTCAACCCATCTATTTTTGCACAAAAAATAATCTTTTTAGTGATGAGCTTTAAATTGCATATATTTTAATCAAGATTATTTTTCACCGGACAACCATAAGATTTTTTTCAGCAAGTGTGAGAACTGCTGCATTGGAGGTCGCTCAAAAAGAAAAGGGCGGCTGAAGCCGCCCTTTCCTTCGATCTGAAAGATCCACCTATTAGAAGGTGACCTTCATGCCGGTGACAACGGCGACGCCGTCGTTTTCGTGGTTGGCGGCGCTGATGCCAGCACCGTCATTGTAGTTAACCCACGCAACCGAGTTCTGCCACACAACGCCCGGGCCCATGGTGTAAGCACCCGACAGGGTGACAACGTTGGTGCTGTCGGCACCGCCAACGGCGGCTTGAGTGGTAGTCACGCCGTAAGCGGCGTCAGCAGCGCGAACGTCGTTCTTCGAGCTATCGTGGAAGTAACCCAGGCTGACAGCGTACGGGCCAGTGGTGTAGCTGGCACCGATGTCCCAAGACTGACCGGCATAAGCATAGCTCTTCAGAGCAGCGTTACCGAGATTCGCGGTGCCGGCAGCAGCGCCAATGATAGTCCCGTTATTCAGGCGAGCACTGCTATCGACATTACGGTTCAGGTACGAACCACCGACAGTGAAGCCAGCGTACGACACCTGCAAACCACCCTGATACAGGTTCAGGCTGGCAGCATTAGCCTTGGCATAGCCAGCGTCAGCCTTGATCGACACGTCGCCGAACTTGTTGGCATAAGCCAGACCAGCGCCGTACACATCGCCGCTCAGATCAGTGCCGTTCACCAGACCATTGCTTTGATACGCAATATTGTCAGCCGACGACGGCACAGTGGTATGGCCCGAGTTCGACAGCGAAGCGTTCGGGACATAGCTGGCAGCAGCGGCCAGGCCGTAGAACGACGGGGTCACGTACGAAATCTTGTTGGTACGGTTGTCGTAACGGGCGGTGTTGGTGGTGTTGTAGGTACGGTGGTAGGACGGATCCAGCACCCACTGGAACCAAGTGCCGTCCTGCAGACCGATGTTGCCAACGTCCGGAGCGCTGTTGTGCACGATGTACAGGGCGTCTTCGCGTTCACCAGCGATCACGGCACCGAAGGCGCCCGAAACGGTCAGGTAGGAACGCTTGACGTTGCCGTTACCGGTGGCGGTGGAGTTCTTACCACCGACAACGTTGCGGCTGTCCTTGCGCTGCGAACCAAAGGTGTCGACTTCGACGGCAACGTTAATGCCGTTGTCCAGCTTGGTCGCACCAACGAAGTTCACATTCACGTCGCTCTGGACGTCAACGCCATTGGCGTTGGAACCGGCACCAATGATGTTGTCCTTGTTGCTGGCATAACCGAAGTTTTCGGTCATGTAGCCACCAATGCCCAGCTTCACCGGTTCGGCGGCCTGAGCGACGGTCGCGAAGGCCAGCAGAGCGGTGCTGGCGAGAAGAACCTTCTTCATGTTATCTCCTGTCCTAATTTTTGTGGGCGAGCTTATAGGCAGGCCCATCCCACGCTTAGATTGACGGTAAAAGGAAGCCACGCGCCCCTTTCCGAGTCAATCCGACACTTCCCGATTGTGTGATAAAAGCTCCGCACTGTGGCGAAATAGTCACAGGCATAAGAGTGTAGTATTCCTGCTCTTTATATAAGGATCGCAACTGATCCTTGGTCGTGCGCCCGCGCTGTGGTACGAGAAAGGTTCGCGCGCCACGGCCGGATCGCCGCTGGCTGAAGACAGAGGTTACGAAACAAATGTCGATCACCAGGAAGTCGCGGATCTGCACCGCCCTTGTCACTGTCACCCTGTTGGCCGCCTGCGGCGAAGGCAAGACGATTTATCCGGACCATAAGCAAGGCGACACCGCCCCGACCTGGAGCAATGAAAAGCCGAAAGAGACCGTTTTTGGTCCTGGCGGCTTGAACCTGTTCGGCGGGGACAAGAAAAAGACCGATGAAGGCGGCGCTGGCATCGGCGTCAATGCCTATCTGTGGCGCGCCAGCCTGGACACCATCGCCTTCATGCCGCTCGCCTCGGCCGATCCCTTTGGCGGCGTGATCCTGACCGAATGGTATGCCCCGCCGGAAAGCCCAACCGAACGCTTCAAGATGACCGTGATGATTCAGGACCGCTCGCTGCGTGCTGATTCGGTCCGTGTCTCGGTGTTCCGCCAGGTGCAAAACAGCGCGGGCGATTGGGTCGATTCCCCGGTCGATCAAAAGACTTCGACCGATATGGAAAATGCGATTTTGACCCGTGCGCGCGAACTGCGCAGCGCGGCCAACGCCACCAAGTAAATTCGACGCGAACGGCCCCTTAAAAACGGGCCGTTCGTTTTCATCCTGTCCCTTGAGAGATTGAAGAAGACTGATCATGTCGCGCATTGATGAGCGCTACAACGTCCGCGAAACCGAATCCAAATGGCAAGGTGTGTGGGAGGAGCGTCAAAGCTTTGCCACCACCGAGGACGCTAGCCGACCCAAATATTATGTCCTGGAAATGTTCCCCTATCCGTCGGGGCGCATTCACATGGGTCATGTGCGCAACTATACCCTTGGCGACGTGGTCGCGCGATACAAGCGCGCCAAGGGCTTCAATGTTCTTCATCCCATGGGCTGGGATGCCTTCGGCCTGCCCGCCGAAAACGCCGCCATCCAGAACAACGCCCACCCGGCCAAGTGGACGTATGAGAACATCGCGGCCATGCGCACCCAGCTGAAAAGCATGGGCCTGTCCTATGACTGGAGCCGCGAAGTCGCCACCTGCGCCCCGGAATATTACCGCCACGAACAGAAGATGTTCTTGGACTTCCTGAAGGCCGGTCTGGTTTACCGCAAGGAATCCTGGGTCAACTGGGACCCGGTGGAAAACACCGTGCTGGCCAACGAACAGGTGATCGACGGTCGCGGCTGGCGTTCCGGCGCACTGGTGGAAAAGCGGCTGCTGAACCAGTGGTTCCTGAAGATCACGGCCTATGCCGAGGACCTGCTGAAGGGCCTGAAGACCCTGGACCGCTGGCCGGAACGTGTCCGCCTGATGCAGGAAAACTGGATCGGCCGCTCGGAAGGTTTGCGGGTGAATTTCGACCTGCAAGACCGTGCCGATAAGGTGGAAATTTATACCACCCGTCCTGACACGCTGCACGGCGCGGCCTTTGTCGCCATCGCCGCCAACCATCCCCTGGCCGCCGAATTGGCCAAGGATAATCCCGCCCTGGCCGACTTCATTGCCGAATGCAACCGCATGGGCACCAGCGAAGCCGCTTTGGAAACCGCCGAGAAGAAGGGCTTCGCCACTGGCTTGAAGGCCCTGAACCCGCTGGTCGAAGGTCAGGCCCTGCCCGTCTATGTGGCCAACTTCGTGTTAATGGATTACGGCACCGGCGCTATCTTCGGCTGCCCGGCCCATGATCAGCGCGATCTGGATTTCGCCCGCAAATATGATCTGCCGGTCAAGGTGGTGGTGGCCCCCAAGGACATCGACCCCGCCAGCATCGTCATTGGCAATGAAGCCTATGCCGAAGATGGTGTTCTGGTGAACTCGCCCGGCCTGAACGGTCTGTCGGTTGCCGAAGCCAAGGCCAAGGTTATCGACGAAATGGAAAGTCGCGGTATCGGCCAACGTTCGGTCAATTACCGTCTGCGCGACTGGGGCGTGTCCCGTCAGCGCTATTGGGGCTGCCCGATCCCGGTGATCCATTGCGAAAAGTGCGGTGTGGTGCCGGTGCCGGAAAAGGATCTGCCGGTCCGCCTGCCCGACGACGTCACCTTTGACAAGCCCGGTAACCCGCTGGCTCATCATCCCACCTGGAAGCAGACTACCTGCCCCTGCTGTGGTGCCTCTGCCCGGCGTGAAACCGACACCTTCGACACGTTCTTCGAATCGTCTTGGTACTTCGCCCGTTACACCTCGCCCCATGCCACTGATCGCGGTTTTACCCGCGAAGCGGCGGATTACTGGCTGTCGGTCGATCAATATATCGGTGGTATCGAGCATGCGGTTCTGCATCTGCTCTATTCCCGCTTCTTCACCCGTGCGCTCAAGACCTGCGGCTATCTGAACGTCGAAGAACCCTTCGCCGGCCTGCTGACCCAAGGCATGATCTGCCACGAAACCTATAAGGATCAGGACGGAAAGTGGTTGTTCCCCACTCAGGTGGAACGCACTGCCGATGGCGCCCTGGTGGAAATCGAAAACGGCCGCCCGGTCACTCAGGGCCGGTCGGAAAAGATGTCCAAATCCAAGAAGAACGTGGTCGATCCGGCAGGCATCATCGAAACCTATGGTGCTGATACGGCCCGCCTGTTCATGCTGTCCGACAGCCCGCCCGAACGCGATCTGGATTGGACCGAAGCTGGGATTGACGGCGCCTTCCGCTATGTCAACCGTCTGTGGCGCATGGTCATTGCGCCACAGGTTACCCTGCCCGCTATTGGTACGGCCAAGCCCGATAGCTTTGCCGACGCCGCCCTGAAGGTGCGTCGCCAGACCCATAAGACTATCGTTGCAGTGGGCGAGGATTTGGACCGCTTCCACTTCAACAAGGCGGTTGCCCGCCTGCGTGAGTTGACCAACGCCCTGGCTGATCTTAAGGACTGCGACGGTGCTGACTGGGCTCTGCGCGAAGGTTTGGAAGCCCTGGTGCGTCTGATCGGCCCGATGCTGCCCCATCTGGGCGAGGAATTGTGGTCAGAACTGGGGTACCAGACTCTTCTGGTCGATAGTCCGTGGCCGGAATTCGATTCCTCGCTGCTGGTCGAAGACAATGTTACCGTTGCTGTGCAGATCAATGGCAAGCTGCGTGGTACCATCGATCTGCCCAAGGATGCCCCGCAGGATGTTGCCCAGGCAGCCGCCCTGGCCTTGCCCTCGGTGATTTCCGCCTTGGAAGGTAAGACGCCCCGCAAAGTCATCGTTGTGCCCAACAGGATCGTCAATGTCGTTGCCTAAACGCCAACTGGCCGCAGTTCTTCTTGCTCTGATGCCCCTCACCCTGCCAATGACCTTGGCAGGGTGCGGGTTTACTCCGGTTTATGGAAAACATTCCATAAATCCGGCTGTGCAGGATGATCTGGCCAGCATCAGCGTGGGATCGATTGAAAACCGTGAAGGTCAGCTGACAAGAAATGCACTTGTCGCCAAGCTGAACCCTAAGGGACAACCACAGAATCCTGAATATTACTTAGAAGTTAAGTTATTTGTCTATGAAGCTGAACAAGCTTTGCGAAAAGATGATACTTCAACAAGAAATCAGGTTACTTATAATCTGACTTTTTATCTAAGTGATGCAAACAGCCGTCTGACAACTGGTACCTTTAGCCGTACTTTTAGTTACGACTACCTGGAAGGTCAGTTTAACAACATCACTGCCCACGATGATACCA
>JASLCK010000338.1 GCA_030151865.1 Rhodospirillaceae bacterium
GGTGACCGGCATGGCGGTGCGCCAGCAGTCAAAGCGCCCCACCGGGCTGGCCTGCGCTACAGAAATACGAACCAATTCGCCCCCCCAACGATCCCGCAAAGCCACCAAGAGGGCTTCGCTTTGGATCGTGACGGCATTGGCGACCATGCGTCCGCCCGGCTTCAGGGCGTTCCAGCAGAATTCCGGCACGCCGTCCACGGTCAAGCCGCCGCCAATAAAGATCACGTCAGGGGTTTCCAAGCCGATCAGCGCTTCAGGCGCGGGACCGCGTACCAAGTGCAGGCCCGGCACCCCCAGGGCCAGGGCGTTGGCGGCGATCATATCCTGACGGCTGGGATTGGCCTCGATCGAAATGGTGCGGCAAGTGGGGTGGCTGAGCATCCATTCAATGCCGATCGAGCCCGACCCGCCGCCCACATCCCACAGCAATTCATGGGGACGCGGGGCTAATCGGGCCAGGGTGACGGCCCGGACATCGCGCTTGGTCAATTGTCCATCGGTGATAAAGGCATCATCAGGCAGGCCGCACAGGCAGGACCGTAAGGCGGCCCCGTCTTCGGCCCGGCAATCAACCGCGACCACGTTCAAATCGGCTGTCCGGTCCAGGCTCCAATCACTGGCTTGACCGTCATGGCGGTTTTCCAGCGGTCCCCCCATATGTTCCAGAACCGAAAGAGTGCTGGGGCCAAAGCCGCGTTGGCGCAGCAGTTCGGCCAGCCGGGCCGGAGTCTGACCGTCTTCCGACAGGATCAGCAAGCGGTTGCCGGGATGAAGGTGGGGGTGGACGATTTCCAGCGGACGGCCATGAACGGTCAGCAACACGCAATCCTGCAAGGCCCACCCCAGGCGTGCCGCAGCCAGGGAAAAAGACGACGGGGCCGGAACGACCCGCATTTCCCCTACTTCAAGCCGCTTGGACAGGCTGGCCCCCATGCCATAAAACATCGGGTCGCCGCTGGCCAGGATACAGACCGATTGTCCGCGTCGGGCCAGAACCATGTCGAAGGCGGCGGCAAACGGGCTGGGCCAGGCAATGCGGTCTTGCCCATCTTGGGCGGGAACCATGTCCAGGTGACGCTGTCCGCCAAACAGGACGGATGCCTTCGCCAGGGCCTGACGGGCTGTTTCGGTCAGTCCGTCCAGCCCATCCTCGCCCAGTCCCACCACCGTCAGCCATGCGGTCATCGTCTTGATCCCGGTAAAAATCTTGCTTGTGGGTGATACGCCAGGATCAAAAATTCGGCAAGCAGGCCATGATCTTGGACTCTTTGTACGGTTTAATTTCGTCCAAAGTCTTTCCCTGACTGTGACGATAGTGTATCAGTGGCGGCGACCGACGGTGCCCGTTTGGGCCGAACAGGGAACACGGAAAGGGCTTGTTATCAGGCGCTTAAACCGTGGCTGCCCCCGCAACTGTAAGCGGCCAGCCTTTATTCGCAACACCACTGGACGCATGTCCGGGAAGGGGAATAAGGGCTTTGATCCGCCAGCCAGGAGACCTGCCGCCGGTTTGGGGTCGCATTGGGACGACAATCGGGCGGGGAGCACCGATAAAACCAGTTTCACCTTGGAAAACAGGGTGTTGCTGTTGTCCTTTGCGGCAGAGACTGATGTAGAAAGTGCCGCATGATCCACTATAACCGCGACGCCCAAGACATTTACCGCAACTCGTTTTCCATCATCCGCGCCGAGGCCAATCTGTCCCGGTTCCCGGCTGATCTGGAAAAGCTGGCCGTGCGGGTGATCCATTCCTGCGGCATGGTCGATGTGGCCGACGATATCGTCTTTTCCCAAGGGGCCGGTTTGGCGGGCCGCAACGCCCTGCTGGCGGGTGCGCCGATCCTGTGCGATTGCCGCATGGTGTCGGAAGGCATCACCCGTTCGCGCATGCCCGCCAACAACGAAATCATCTGCACGCTGAACGATCCTTCGGTTCCGGCCCTGGCGGCCGAGATGGGCAACACCCGCACCGCAGCGGCGCTGGAACTGTGGCGGCCCAAGCTGGAAGGCGCGGTGGTCGCCATCGGCAATGCCCCGACAGCCTTGTTCCGTCTGTTGGAAATGTTGGATGCGGGCGCGCCCAAGCCCGCTTTGATCCTGGGGTTCCCGGTCGGTTTTGTCGGCGCGGCGGAATCCAAGGACGCCCTGGCGGAAAACAGCCGTGGCGTGCCGTTCGTGATCGTGCGCGGCCGTCGCGGCGGCAGCGCCATGACGGTTGCCGCTGTCAACGCCTTAGGGTCGGAGAAGGAATGATGAGCAGTACCAAGGGACGTCTGTTCGGTCTGGGCGTTGGTCCCGGCGATCCGGAACTGGTGACGCTGAAGGCCCTGCGCCGCCTGAAGGAAGCCCATGTGGTGGCCTATCCCGCCGCCAAGGGCAAAAAGGGCAATGCGCTGACCATCGTCGAGGGCTATCTGCGCCCCGATCAGATTTTGATGCCGCTGATCTATCCGGTGACCACGGAAAAGATGCCCGAACCGTTTTGCTATGAAACGGCGTTGCGCAATTTCTATGACGATTCGGCGCGCGAAATTGCCGAACATCTGGATGCAGGCCGCGACGTGGCGGCGATTTGCGAAGGCGATCCCTTCTTCTTCGGTTCCTTCATGTATCTGCATGACCGCTTGGCCGAACAGTACGAAACCGAAGTTACGCCCGGCGTCTGCTCGATGCTGGCCTGCGCTTCGGTGTTGGGTGCGCCGTTGGTTTACCGTAACCAGACCCTGACGGTGCTGTCTGGCGTGCTGCCCGCCGAGGAATTGAAGCATCGTCTGGCGGCCACCGATGCTGCCGCCATCATGAAGCTGGGCACCAATTTCGAAAAAGCCCGTGGTGTGATCGAGGAATTGGGCCTGATGGACCGCGCCCTTTATGTGGAACGTGCCACCATGAGCAACCAGCGTATCGCCCCCCTGGCCGAAGTGGATCCGAAAAGTGCTCCCTATTTCGCCATGATCCTGGTGCCGGGCGAACGGTGGGTGGCTTAAGATGAACGAAAATCCGGCGGCCATCGTCATTTTGGGGCAGGGCAGTTTGGAAACCGCCCGGTCGATGCAGGCGGTTTTACCGGGTTCGTCCATTTACGGCCTGTCAGGCCGGGTGAATGGGGCCGATATTGCCTATGACGAATTCGGCGCGACGGTGCGCGATCTTTATCTGCGCGACACCCCCTTGGTGGTGATGTGCGCCACCGGAATTATCATCCGGTCGCTGGCCC
>JASLCK010000339.1 GCA_030151865.1 Rhodospirillaceae bacterium
TGCTCACGCTGCTGGAAAAAGGCCGGGCGCGAGCGCGGATGCCGCGCACGCTCATCCTCGAGCCGACGCGCGAACTCGCCGCCCAGGTGAAGGAAAACTTCGACCGCTACGGCGCAGGCCAGAAACTCAATGTCGCGCTTCTGATTGGCGGCGTTTCCTTTGGCGACCAGGATTCAAAACTGACGCGTGGCGTCGACGTCCTGATCGCAACGCCGGGACGGCTGCTCGATCACACCGAACGTGGCGGCCTGCTTCTCACCGGCGTCGAATTGCTGGTGATCGATGAAGCCGACCGCATGCTGGACATGGGCTTCATCCCCGATATCGAACGCATCGTCTCGCTGCTGCCGAAGATGCGCCAGACCCTGTTCTTCTCGGCCACCATGGCCCCCGAGATCCGCCGCCTGGCCGACGCTTTCCTGATGAACCCCAAGGAAATCGCCGTCGCCGCCCAGGCCACCACCGCCACCACCGTCGCGCAGTACCTCGTCATTTGCGACGAGATGGACAAGCGCGAGGCGCTGCGCCATCTGATCCGCCTGGAAGACGTCAAGAACGCCTTCATCTTCTGCAACCGCAAGCGCGATGTCGATATCCTCTATCGCTCGCTGACCAAGCACGGCTTCGATGCGGTTCAGTTGCACGGCGACATGGTCCAGTCGGCCCGCACCGAAACCCTGGAAAAGTTCAAGAATGGCGACGTGCGGCTGCTGGTCTGCTCGGACGTTGCGGCACGCGGCATCGACGTTTCCGACGTCAGCCACGTCTTTAATTTTGACGTGCCGCACCATTCGGAAGATTACGTGCACCGCATCGGCCGCACTGGCCGCGCCGGTAAGGAAGGGAACGCCTTCACCATCGCCACCCCCGATGACGGCAAATTCGTCGCCGCCATCGCCAAGCTGACTGGCGGAGAAATTCCCCGCATGCCCATCGACGGCCTGCCCGACAATATGGAATTGAACATGGATGGTCCGTCCCGTGGCGGACGCGGTAAGGACCGCCGCAAGGGCGGCAAGGAAACCACCCGCGACCGCAACGACAAGCGCCGCAGCCGCCGCGACGAAACGCCCGAGGCTGAAGGCCAGGAACAGCGGATCGAAGCCCGTGCGGAACGTCCTGAACGCCAGGAACGCCCTGAGCGTGCCGAGCGCCAGGATCGTCCCGAACGTCTGGAACGCCCTGAACGCGCTGAACGCCAGGATCGTCCCGAACGGTCCGAACGCCAAGACCATCGCGGCGAGCGTCAGGATCGCAATGACCGTGAGCGTGGGGACCGTGAGCGCGGGGATCGGGGCGAGCGCAACGACCGTTATAGCCGCGATCGCGGGGACCGCAATGATCGGGGCGACCGCCGCGACCGTCGTGGCCGTCGTGACGAATTCGGCATCGGCGAGATGACCCATTCCGACGAAGTGCTGGGTTTTGGCGCACATGTGCCGGACTTCATCCTGCGTGAGGTCACCCTGCCCCCGGCCACCGAAAAGCGGAAGCGCGGTAAGAAGGCCGATGACGCCGATCTGATGGATGACGAGATCATCGAGGATGATTTCGACGAGGCCGAAGATGCGGCCCCGATCTCGCAGGTCGAGGACGTGGCGGTCGAGCATGTCGCCCCCGAAACCATCGATGCGGCTGGTTCGGACGACAGCGACGTCCAGGAATAAGCCCAGGAAGAAGGAGAGCGCCCGGTGAAGACCATCTTCGTTCTGGTTAAGTCCGAGCTGGGCCGCGCCTACGATGTCGCCGCCAGCGCCGTTGAAACCGAACAGGTTTCGGAAGTGCATTCGATTTCCGGTCAATACGACCTGATGATGAAGTGCTTTCTCGACGAAGACGCCGATATCGGACGCTTTGTCACCGAAACCATTCAGACCCTGCCGGGGGTCAAGGACACCTTTACCATGATCGCTTTCAAGGCGTTCTCGTAAAGCATCCAGCCTCTGACAGCCAAGATCAGCCCCCTGCCCCGTTGGACAGGGGGTTTTTCATGTCCACCCCAAAGGGCTCAAGGCTTATGAGTATCTACATCGCCCTTTTGCGTGGCGTAAATGTTGGCGGAACCAGCAAACTTGCCATGTCAGACTTGCGGGCCCTTTGCCAGGACGCAGGGTTCCGAGATGCCCGCACCTATATCGCCAGCGGCAACGTTGTGTTTTCCAGCCCTCTGCCCGAACCAGACGTCAAGAACATCCTGGAAAACAGCCTGAACGCACATATGGGCCAGAGCATCGCCGTGATGATCCGCAATACGGCGGAAATGACCGCGATCCTGACAGAAAACCCGTTCCCTCAGGCTCCGGCGGACCGGGTTGTCGCCTTTTTTCTGGACACTCCCGCTCTCCCCTCCCTGTTGGACTCGATGACGGGTCAAGCCGCAGATGAACAGGTCAGGTTGGGGCGTCGGGAAATTTATGTCTGGTACGGCCACGGGCAAGGCCGATCCAAACTGCGAATCCCTGCCGCCAAAGCAGCGACCGCGCGCAACATGAACACAATCGCCCGTTTGGTGGACTTGGCCGCGGAAACTCTTGCTTAGACGTCCGTTTTTGCGATCTGCCGGGCGCGGATGAAATCACCGATGGCCCGATCATCGCGCAGGATGTGATGGGTCAGCCATTCCCCGGTCAGCGAGGCCAAAGCCTCGGCCACGGCCAAAGTCCGTTCACTTTGAAACCGGGTATAAAGCCGTTCGACCATCTGCTTCAGATGGATATGGGCCTTGGCATGACGCTCAAGATCGGGATAGCCGACATCGCGCATCAGCACCTCTTCCCGCTCAAAGTGGGTATTGATGTAGCTGCTTAAAAAATCCAGCGCCATCAGCACCGAACTGGGGTCAAAGTCGCGCGCCAAATGTTCGACCAGAAGGTTGTACTGACGGATCAGGTTTTTATGATCATCGTCAATCTGTTCGACACCAACGCTCAGGCGAGGATCCCACTGGATTCTTTCGTACACATCACTCATCAACACCCCCAATCCGCTCTCGTCTTGATCGTATCGCTTAAGCGATCATAACCACAGGGCGAACCTCCTTTTCTTTGACTTTTATCATCCAGTGATAGAACGGTTACCCGGATAAGAAAAGCCCCCCTCTACTAAAGAAAGGGGGGCTCCGCCAAAGGCAGCAACCGCTGCGATATATAACTTTGGACCGGCTGGGTCAGTCAGTCACAGCCGGAGGATCCAAATCGTCGTCCCAATTATCGTCAGGCGGCGACAGGGTGGCGGCCCATTTTTCCAACAAGGTGACGTGTTCGGCTTCCTCGTTGGCGAATTCCTGGGCCAGACGACGGACTTCCGCATCCTCGGACCGATAGGCCTGATCAGCGTAATAGACATGGCCGCGCCGCTCGTTCAACAAGGCCAGATGGATGCAGTGATACGGCGTCATCATGTAATGGGTCTGGTCGATGGATGCCGATTCCGGCCCACCAGTGGCCGACCAGGAAAACTCCCATGGTTTCAGATGGGGCAGTTCGACCCCGGCGGCGCGTTCCCTGACCTCTTGGCCATGCAGGCGGGAAAACCCCGCCAGCTTGCGGAACAGGTCGGCCACGTCGCGATTGTTATGCACTTCCATGGCGTCAGCCAGTTCGTCATAACGCTCGGCCGCCTCGTCCTCCAGGGCGATGGCGTGGGCCAGAAAAAGGGCGACTTCGCTCATACTGCGAACTTCCTTTCGATATCGGCCATGGTGGCGGTGACGTCGCGATCCGGCATAAAGGCCGGACGATTGCCAGCATACAGGATGCCGGTGGTGAAACCGTCGTCGGACGCCAGACGATGCATGGCGTCGGCCATGACGGTCGCCGGATTTTCCGGGGTGGCATGCACGGCGTTCTTCCAATCCCGCTCTTCGGGGCGATAGGTCACGCACGGGCTCAGGACCTGAATGAAGGAGAAACCGGGATGGTTCACCCCTTCAACAATCAGCCGAGCCACTTCATTGGGATTGCCGGTAAAACCACGGGCGATAAAGTTGGCACCCGCCGCCAGGGCCAGACGCACAGGCTCGACCGGGGAGATACCAGTGCCGTCGGGGGTCAGCTTGCTGTTGCACCAATCGGGCGCGGTGGTGGGCGAGGC
>JASLCK010000059.1 GCA_030151865.1 Rhodospirillaceae bacterium
CTGCCGAGCAAAGTCAGCTGCTGATCGGTTTTCTGAACACCACCGTCATTACCCTGATGTTTCTGACCGATATGCATCACATGATGCTGCGGGCCGTGGTGGGCAGCTATGACGTCTTTGGGCCGGGTGGAGCCCTATCCATGGGCGATCTGTCCAGCACCCTGGTGGGGGTGACATCGCGTAGCTTTATCGTCGGCATGCAACTGTCCGCGCCGCTGGTGGTGTTTTCTCTGGTCTTCAACATCGCGTTAGGGCTGATCAACCGGCTGGTGCCGCAGATGCAGGTGTTCTTTGTCGGCATGCCGTTGCAGATTTTCTTGGGTCTGACCTTGCTGATGGTCGGGTTGCCGCCGATTCTGTTGTGGTTTGTGCGCCATTTCGCCGACGGTGTCGGCGCGTTCCTTCCTTAAGAGCGGGGAGCAACGATGGCCGACGATCAAGACTCCAAAACAGAAAAACCAACGTCCAAACGATTGGAGAAAGCCCGCGAGGAGGGCAATATTCTTCAATCGACGGAAGTTAAAACCGCCGCCTCGCTTCTGGGGATTTTGGTGGTGGTGTGGATGATCGTGCCGTCGATGATGCAAAACATGCGCATCTATATGGCCGGATTGTTGCAAGATTCCGGGCAAATCCGCGTCGGTTCGGAAGTGGAAGCCCGCACGCTGCTGGTGGAAGTCGGGATGCAGGTCGGCTTGTTTCTGGCCTTGCCCTTGGCGGTGATGCTGCTGCTGGGCGTCAGCGCCACCGTGGTCCAGACCGGCTTTGCCTTTTCGTCCAAGCGTATCAAGCCGGATTTGAAGAAGCTGAACCCGTTGTCCGGGCTCAAGCGCATGTTTTCTATGAACAATCTGGTGGAGTTTATCAAAAATCTGGCCAAGATGTCGGTGGTCGGCATCATCTGCTATCTGTCCTTGAAGCCTAAGCTGAAAGAACTGGAGCATCTGGCCGGTCTGGATATGACTTTGACGCTGAAATACACCCACGACGTCATTGTCGATCTGATGATTTCGGTGGTGATTTTTGTCGTCGCTTTGGCAGCCGCTGATTATTTCTATCAGCGCTACAGCTATATCAAGCGCTTGAAAATGACCAAGCAGGAAGTCAAGGACGAGCATAAGCAGTCCGAAGGCGATCCGATGATCAAATCGCGCTTGCGCAGCTTGCGGGTTCAACGCTCGCGCCAGCGCATGATGGCGGCGGTGCCTAAGGCCGATGTGGTGGTGACCAACCCGACCCACTTTGCCTGCGCTCTTAAATATGACGGCGAAACCATGAACGCCCCGGTGCTGGTGGCCAAGGGGCAGGATCTGGTGGCCTTGCGCATTCGCCAGGTGGCGGAAGAAAACGAAGTCCCCATCGTGGAAAATCCGCCGTTGGCGCGTGCCTTGTTTGCCAGCGTCGATCTGGATCGGGAAATCCCCGCCGAACATTATAAAGCAGTGGCCGAGGTGATCAGTTATGTCATGCGGTTCAAGGGAAAGCGGCGCAAATAAGCCGTTTTATGACCCGCTGGCCTGGCTGGCGGTTGTTGCCATCGCGGCTTTGACGGCTTTGGCCGTCTGGCCTTGGCTCGACTGGGCCGATCAACGGTCCTGGCTGTTGCTGGGGGCCGGGGGGCTGGCGCTGGGGGCGCTGATCGCGGTGTTGGTGCGCCATGGCCGCCGGTCGGCCCTGGTGGAATTGTCGATGCCGTTGGAAGCCGCGTTGCGGGCCGATCGCCGGGCGCGTCTGGTGTTCGACGCCCAGGGGCGGGAAATCCTGCGTCACGATCCGGCCCGGCTGTTTGGTCCTGCCGCTGATCCGTGCGCGCTGTTGCTGGCCCGTCTGCCCAACGATGACCGTGCTGCCGAGGAATGCGCCCGCCTTGACGCGGCGGCGCGTTACGGTAATTCCCACCATTGTGAATTGTCCCTGCCGCTGCCCGGCGACAGTGCCGACGAAAGTGGCGATACCGGGCGGGAATGGCTGGCTTTATCGGTTCATCCCCTGGCTGGCGGCGGGTCATTGTGGACGGCCGAGGATATTTCGGCCAAGCGCGCTATCGAGGAAACCTTGCGGCGCGAGCATGAAATGCTGGCCGACTTCATCGATTTTCTGCCGGTGGGGTTCTATAGCGCCGATACCGAAGGACGGTTCCGCTTCGTCAATCAGCAATTGGCCGAATGGTTGGGACGCAAGCCCGATGAACTGACCGGCCAAGATGTGCGCGATGTTTTTGGCGTGCTGCCCAACCCCGAGGAAGATCGTGCCGAGATGCGGCTGAAAGGGCGCAACGGCGACATCTTCCAGGCCTTTGTGACCCATACCGTGTTCGATGAGGGGGGGGAAACCCTGACCCGGTCGGTGGTGGTGCGCGATCTGATGCCGGAACGCCATCTGGAACGGGTGTTGAAGGTGGCCGAACGCCGATTCCATTGGTTGTTTGACGATGCCCCGGTGGGGATCGTGCTGTTAGATCCCGACAGTTCCATTTCTTTGTGCAACATGGCCTTTGCCGCCATGTTCGACAGTCAGGCCGAGGCACTGGCGGGCAAGCAGATCACCGATTTTATCCTGGCCGAAGATCGGGCCTCGGCGGCGGAATTGCTGTCGCGGGTTTTGATGGGCGGCGCGCCGGGGGCGCATCTGCCGGTGCGCCTTGACGCCAAGGGGCGCGATATGACCGCCACCTTGTATATCTGCCCGACGGCCGAGGATGGAGCGGCGTCGGGGTTGATGCTGCATTTCATCGACGCGACCGAGCAGAAGAATCTGGAAATCCAGTTCGCCCAATCCCAGAAGATGCAGGCCATGGGGCAGTTGGCGGGTGGGGTGGCCCACGATTTCAACAATCTGCTAACCGCCATGATCGGCTTTTGCGATCTTTTGTTGCAGCGCCACGGGCCGGGCGATGCCTCGTTCGCCGATATCATGCAGATCAAGCAGAACGCCAATCGCGCCGCCAGCTTGGTGCGTCAATTGCTGGCCTTTTCCCGCCGTCAGGCTTTGCAGCCGCGCCTGATCGATGTCACCGACGCGCTGGCTGATCTGTCCAGCCTGTTGCGTCGTCTGCTGGGCGAACCCATCGAATTGGTGATTACCCATGGCCGCGATTTGGGGTTGGTGCGGGTTGACCCCGGTCAGTTTGATCAGGTGGTGATCAATCTGGCGGTCAATGCCCGTGACGCCATGCCGGGCGGCGGACGGTTGGACATTTTGACCCGTTCGGTGCAGATCGAGCGTCCTTATCAACGCGGTGCCGACATCATGCCGCCGGGCCATTATGTGCAGATCGAAGTGGCCGATACCGGGACCGGCATCCCCGAGGAACATCTGGGCCGGATTTTTGAACCGTTCTTCTCCACCAAGGCGGTGGGGGCTGGGACCGGGCTGGGGCTATCCACTGTCTATGGCATTGTCCGCCAGACCGGCGGTTTTATCTTTGTCGATAGCCAGCCCGGCCAGGGGGCGGCCTTCCGCATTTATCTGCCCCGTCAGGAAGCCCTGGTCGGTGCGGTCCAACCTGTGGGCCGGGGCGAGGTGACGGAGCCCGCCGCCGCCACGGCTGCCGCCGCCGATCTGACCGGGGCTGGGAAAATCCTGTTGGTCGAGGACGAGGACGCGGTGCGTCTGTTCGGGGCGCGGGCCTTACGCAATAAGGGCTATACGGTGCTGGAAGCCCGGTCGGGCGAGAATGCCCTGGAAGTGTTGAAGGCCGAACAAGATGTGGATGTTTTGGTGACCGATGTGGTGATGCCCGGCATGAACGGGGCCACCCTGGCCCGCCTGGTGCGGATGGAACGCCCGCATATCCAGGTGATCTTGATGTCGGGCTATTCGGAAGATGTGGCGCTGGGAGAATTTTCGGGCGAAGACGGTATTCATTTCCTGCCCAAGCCGTTCTCGCTCAAGCAATTGGCGGGCAAGGTCAAGGATGTGATGGCCGACCCCCGTTAATTCCTGGGCCGATTATCAAGGGCAAGGACAAGCAAGGCCGGGTTGCGTGACGGGATAGTTTTCCCATGGGTGGTCCTGACTTATGATGGGCCCCATGTTCAGTTCCCCCCGCGCGCAGCAAAATGCCACCCGCGCCGCCTTTTTCGTCCCCGGATTCGCCGTGGCCGGTTGGGCTCCCATCGTTCCGTTCGCCAAGGCCAGCGCCGGTCTGGATGATGCCAGCCTGGGGCTGGTGTTGTTGTGTCTGGGCACTGGCGCACTGTTGTCCATGCCCCTGACCGGGGCCTTGACGGCCCGTCAGGGCTGCCGCCGGGTAATGATCGCGGCGCTTTTGTTGATGTGCGCGGTGTTTCCCCTGTTGGCCCTGGCCGGATCTCCCTGGCAGTTGGGGGCGGTGCTGTTTTTGTTTGGGGTTGCCAACGGCGGCATGGATTGCGCCATGAATGTGCAGGCCGTGGTGGTGGAACGCGACAGCGGCAAGGCCATGATGTCGGGTTTTCATGCCTTTTACAGCATCGGTGGTTTTGCAGGCGCGGCGGTGATGACCGTCTTGCTGGCGCTGGGGGTCATCCCCTGGGTGGCTGGTGTGGTGATGGTGGCGGTTATCTTCGGGGTGTTTGCCCTTTCGGCCCCCCATTGGCGAGGCGAGCGAACCGCCCACGATGGTCCGGCCTTTGCCTTGCCCCGGGGTGTGGTGGCCTTTATTGGGTTCCTGTGTTTCCTGATGTTTTTGACCGAAGGCTCGATGCTGGATTGGAGCGCGGTGTTCCTGCACGAAGTGCATGGTCTGGACACCGCCCGGGCCGGGCTTGGCTATACCGCGTTTGCGCTGGCGATGACCGCTGCCCGGCTGTTGGGCGATGGTATGGTGCGTCGTTTGGGGCGTCCGCGAACCGTGGTGGTCGGCGGGGTCTGCGCCTGTGTTGGTCTGTTGGCCGCCACCTTGTCGCCCAGCTGGCAAGGGGCGCTGGCTGGGTATGTGCTGGTGGGGTTAGGGTGCGCCAATACGGTGCCGGTGATGTTCTCGCTGGCCGGTCAGCAAAAGATCATGCCTGCCAGTCTGGCGGTGGCGGCCATCAGCACGTTGGGCTATGCGGGGATTTTGGCGGGACCGGCCTTGATCGGTTTTCTGGCCCATGCCACCAGTCTGGTGGTGGCATTTCTGGGTGTATCCGCCGCCATGTTGGGGGTGGCAATCGCCATGCGCTGGTTGCGGCTGGAACGGGCTTAGCAAAAAGGCGGACCTTGCAGCCCGCCTTTTTTGATCTGTTTTCTTATTTGGTGTCGCGGGCCTGGATCAGCCGCCAAGCTTCGCGGGCGGCGTCGCCGGTATCGTCGGTGGGGGTATAGTTCCACTCCTCGACCATGCCGCGGAAGGGGCGGGTGATGCCGTCCTTGCGCAAGCCGTCGTGGAAGCGGGTGAACTTGTCCGACCCACCCGGCAGATCGACCACATGGATCGGTTTGCCGGTGACGCTGGCTTCGGTCACCATGTTGACGCTGTCACAGGTGGCGATCACTGCGTCGGCCAAACCCAGCATCGGCAGATAAGGATTATCACCGCTGCCATCCCAAACAAAGGCGGGCAGACCGGTCAGCTTCTCGCGCAGCAGGGCTTCGTTTTCGGCCCCGGTGCGGCGTGACGGGGTGATCATCAGGCCGTACCCCTGACGGGCCAGCCCGGCCAGATTATCGGCCAGCTTTTCCATGGTCGGACGGTCCAGGCGATAGACGCCATTGTCTCCGCCCACCAGCACCGCGATGCGCGGCTTGGGCAGGTCCAGCAGAACCTGGGGGGCGCGCCGGGCGGCATCGGTCAGCCTTTCGGCCGTCAGGCCATGCAGGCCGCCCCGGCTGGTCATGACATTCGACGCGCTCAGCCGGTCGTGACGCGGCGTGATGATGAAATCAAACAGCGCCGGACGGATGCCGGGGTTCTGAATTTGAATGCGGAAAGTGCGCGGGCTGGCGGTGCGAATGGCCAGCGATGTTGCCACGCTGTGGCGCCCAGTGGCGATCACCACGTCGGGCCAAGGCGGCGCGATTGGCGTGGAGTCAGCCGTATTGGCCAGATGATTGCCGATACGCAGAATCGACGGGCTTAACTGCTTCCAGGGGGCACGCAGCCGCACCACCTTTTCTTCCCAGGCCAGCCCCATGCGCTCGGCAAGGCCGATGCACTGATTGCGCATCCCGGCCTTGCCGTCGCTGATGACCCAACAGGTCAGGGCTTTGTCCACCTCAGGCAAGGCCGAAGAAAGACTTCAACTTCTTCAGCTTGGCCGAGAAGCGGTGACGCATCAGTTCGCGTTCCAGCATGGCCTTGTCGGCGACGAAGTTGACCATGATGTAACGGCGGGTGCCTTCATGGGCCAGATGGCCGTGCCAGGCGTTGGGGGTGCACAGGAACCCCACCAGGGTGCCGCCCAGCGGCGGGATTTCCGCCACGTAATCTTCGATGTCGTTGCCCGAACGCAGAATGCGCAGACGGCCGCCCTTTTCTTCCCAACCTTCGTTGAGATAAAGCAGCATGGTCGCTTTCTTGAAGGTGGCGTCGGTATGGATCTGGCCGTCCTTGCCGCGGGCATTGGCGCGGACCGTCACCATGTGGGACATGCCAGACAGGTCAATGCCCAGCTTGGCGCCAACCATGGCGGCCATTTCGGGGCTTTGCAGTTCCTTGATGATGCGGGCGATATAGCCAGAGGCATCCACCGAATCCAGGGTGAACAGCCCGCCGTGATCGATCTTCGGGTAGTCGGCGATGGCCTTGGAAACGTCTTCCTTGCTCAGGAAATCGGTAACGCAGAAGTGAGGAAAAGGATCGGTCTGCACCGGCGCCTTTTCGAGCGCATCCATATTGACGATCATTCTGATTTGTTCCCCGACACATACTCTATGTCAGGGTTATCCGCCTCCTTTCGTATGGTGACAAGTCAAAAACGCCAGCCTTTCTAATTCCCATTAATTTTTCATGGAAATAGCGCGGGCGGTAATTTGGACGGTTTTTGAGGGTGAGAACATTTGTGGAGCAAAAAATCTTGCCA
>JASLCK010000063.1 GCA_030151865.1 Rhodospirillaceae bacterium
CCACCTTGCGCCACCTGATTCGCATTCAGGCCGAAAGCGAACGGCGCGCGGGCACCAGCCGTGAATAAGTTCATAGCGATCTGGCGGTCACCGCATGGGACAGGGCCAGCAGCAGATCGCGGGCGGAAATGGGTTTTTCGATATAATCACTGACACCGATCGACAGAGCCTTGCGGCGGATGTCCTGATCGCCCTGCCCCGACACCATCAGCACCGGAACCCGCGCGATGATGGGATCGGGCGAGGATCGGATTTGCAGAACGAAATCCATCCCATCCATGGCATCCATATGCCAGTCGGAAATCACCGCGTCAAAGGCGTGACGACGCAATTCGTCCAGCCCCTGGGCCGCACTTTTGGCGGTATGCACGCCCCCCACGCCAACCCCCGACAGAATGGTTTCCAACAAGGATAGAAAGTTGGCATTGTCATCGACCACCAGCACCCGCAGGCCGCCCCAATCCAGGCTGTTGCGGGGTGGCAGCACCGATTTCAGGGCAGTCGTGGACAAGGTCATGCCCACCCCTTGCGCCACCCGTTCGGCGTCGGCACGCCCCAGCGCAAACGACCGATAGGCCATGTCGTGGTTTAAAATATGCTCGACCAGCCATTGCTCGAGAAAAGCCTGCACATCGCGGGCCCGCAGGCTGTCGCGCGCTTGCTTATAACGGCTGGCGATTTGGCGCACTTGGGCGGCCAAATCCCCGTGCATCTGGCGGTGCCCGTCAAGATCGGGATACCCAACCTCGCGCAGCAGCACCTCTTCGCGTTCGAAATGGTGCTCGGTGTAATCGGCAAGGCTGTGCAGAACGCTGGCAAGGGTTTGGTAATCCTCGCCGCCTTCCACACAGGCATGCACTTGGTTGATCAAACTGACCAGAATGCGGTGGTCGGCATCCACCATGGGGATGCCGACCGTCATCCAGTCTTGCCAGGTTACATAAGACATCAGGCTTCCCCACCCAGTGATGTCACATGCATGTAGTCCTATCAGCGGCGGCGTTCAACCTGCGAGACGTCGCGCACAGCACCACGGGCCGCGCTGGTCGTCATGGCGGCATAGGCGCGCAACGCCGCCGAGACCTGACGGTCGCGGTTGACCGGCTTCCAGGCGGCATCGCCCTTAGCTTCCATGGCGGCGCGGCGCTTGGACAGTTCGTCATCTGACAAACGCACGCTGATGGAGCGGTTGGGGATGTCGATGTCGATGATGTCGCCGTTTTCCACCAGGCCGATATTGCCGCCTTCCGCCGCTTCCGGGCTGGCGTGGCCGATGGACAGGCCCGACGTCCCGCCCGAGAAACGGCCGTCGGTGATCAGGGCGCACTTCTTGCCCAGGCCCATCGACTTCAGATAGCTGGTGGGATAGAGCATTTCCTGCATGCCCGGCCCGCCGCGCGGCCCTTCATAGCGGACGATGACCACGTCGCCTTCCTTGACGTCGCCGCCCAGGATCTTGGCCACCGCTTCTTCCTGGCTTTCGCAGATCACGGCGGGGCCGCTGAAGGTCAGGTTGCTGGCATCGACGCCCGCAGTTTTGACGATACAGCCATCCAGCGCCAAATTGCCGAACAGCACCGCCAAACCGCCATCCTTGGAAAAGGCATGTTCGGCCGCACGGATCACGCCGCCCTTACGGTCGGTATCCAAAGCGTCATAACGCTTGGACTGGGAAAACGCTTCGGTCGTGCGCACGCCGCCCGGCGCAGCGCGATAGAAAGCCTTGACCGAGGCAATGTCGGTCACGGTCACATCCCACTTTTCCAGCGCCGCCGCCAAATTGGGAGCATGCACCGAATAGCAGTCGCCGTTCAGCAGACCGGCGCGATGCAACTCGCCCAGAATGCCCATGATGCCGCCCGCACGATGCACGTCTTCGATATGCACGTCGGCGACATTGGGGGCAATCTTGCTCAGACAGGGCACGCGACGGCTCAGACGGTCGATGTCGGCCATGGTGAAGTTGATCCCGGCTTCCTGAGCGGCGGCCAGCAGGTGCAGCACGGTATTGGTGGACCCGCCCATGGCGATATCCAGCGTCATGGCGTTTTCGAACGCCTTGAAATTGGCGATGGCGCGCGGCAGCACGGTGGCATCGTCGCCTTCATAATAACGACGCGCCAGTTCGACGATGGAACGGCCCGCCTGCATAAACAGGCTGCCACGATCGGAATGGGTGGCGACGATGGTGCCGTTGCCCGGCAGCGACAGGCCCAGCGCTTCGGTCAGACAGTTCATCGAATTGGCGGTGAACATGCCCGAGCACGACCCGCAGGTCGGACAGGAGTTGCGTTCATATTCAGTAACGTCGGCGTCCGACACCGCCTTGTCGGCGGCCTTGATCATGGCGTCGATCAGATCGACGGCGTGGGTTTCGCCGCCCACGGTGACCTTGCCTGCTTCCATCGGACCACCGGAAACAAAGATGGTCGGAATGTTCAGGCGCAGCGAGGCCATCAGCATGCCGGGCGTGATCTTGTCGCAATTGCTGATGCAGACCAGGGCGTCGGCGCAATGGGCATTGACCATATATTCCACCGCATCGGCGATCACTTCGCGCGACGGCAGCGAATAGAGCATGCCGGCATGACCCATGGCGATGCCGTCATCGATGGCGATGGTGTTGAATTCCTTGGCGACGCCGCCCGCCGCTTCGATCTCGCGGGCGACCATCTGACCCAGGTCTTTCAGATGCACATGGCCCGGTACGAACTGGGTGAAGGAATTGGCGATGGCGATAATGGGCTTGCCGAAATCTTCGTCCTTCATGCCGGTGGCGCGCCAAAGGCCGCGCGCGCCAGCCATGTTGCGGCCGTGGGTGGAGGTACGGGAACGATATTCGGGCATAACCGGATTCCTTGAACGCTTCTGGGAAAGCTTCTGGACAAGCCAAACAGGGCGAAGAGCATAGCCGCCCCACACCACTTAGAAAACCGATAAAACGCAAAGAACGGCAAGTTTCCCGCCTTTGTTCGGCCACATTGTTTCGGCAAAGCCTAAGGGTGAAAATCAGCCGTGCGGGTTCGGGTCCCGCCGGTCTTTAGGGATCATCGAACGGGAGAGAGAAACACCATGCGCCCCAATCTTCGTCAGGCCCTTACGGCCGCAACCTTGGCCGCCGCCGCTTTGTGGAACGCCAACGCCTTTGCCGCCGACCCGGCCCAGACTGAAAACGCCGTCCAGGCCGCCGACGCCAAGATCGAAAAATGCATGGCCGACAGCCGCGCCAGCTATCCCGACGCCACCGCCCACGACAAGCGCATCCTGACCGCCACCCACTGCATCTGCACCCAGGCCCCGGAAGTCTGTAACCACAGCCAGATGATCCAGGATTTCCGCCTGCAACAGCGTGTGGTGGAAGGCAAATAGCCCCAATTGCCCGCCTTGGCAGCCGAAGGTACCGGACGCCCGGCCTTTGGCCGCCACGATTCTATCCGTCAATTCTCGGTGCTAAGCCCTGTCACCAGGAAGATCGACGCCACCACGGTGGGGGCAACGATGAACAGAACAGACGGAAAGACATCGCCGATCAGCAGGCCCAAGACCCCCATGATCGCCAGAACGCTTGCAAAAACAGCCATCACTAAAACGATGGTCCGCATAGGCGCTCCATGTTCCCCGCAATCGCCTCTCCGCCACGGCCCCAAAGGACTGGGAACCAAAAGACGACTTTTCTGACGCTATGATCGCGCCGATATCCACAATAATCAACAGGGCAATATTTAACAAGAACCGACAAACTTGATAAATTCCGCCTCTCAGCCCAAGGCCAGATTGGCAACACCATAGTGACGCATCCTGCCCGATTGGTCAGGGACAGCGGAAATTATCCATTCAGAAAAGCCGCTTATCCCTTTGATGCTGCGGATCTAACTTGCGACCAAAGGATAGAAGCCTGTCTCCAATAGGTGGAAGACAGTCTTTATCGCCTGCTCACAGACTGGGATTTTCCTGAATGGCAGTTGACCCGCGGCACGGATAGCGACCGGTCAACTGCCGTCCCGCTCCCGTCAGGGGCGCGCCGCATCCCACAATCCTTTGACACCGTTGCCCGACACATCGCCGGTCTTTTTGTCCTGCGCCCAGAAATACAGGGGCTTGCCGTCCTTGGCCCATTGATGGACGCCATCGGCGCGCATCACGACGGAATAACCGTTTTCGACTTTGGCATCGGCGGGTGCCTGAAACGGCGGCCAGTTGACGGCGCAGGCATCATTGCAATTGGCTTGATTGGGCTCATCCTTGCGGAAGGTATAGAGAGTCATGCCGTTTTCGGCGACCAACACCCGTCCGATCTCGGTATCGATGGACCGAACCACCGGACCGGCGGCCTGGGCGGAAGCAAACGGGGTGGCGGCGCAAACAGCCAGCAGTATCGGAGCGAGTACAAAGCGTTTCATAGCGTCATCCTTGTTGGGCGCACCGGGCTGGTCCGCCTTGACCTGATAAACGCCCGCCGTCAGGCTTTATTCCCCTGGGCTGCGAAAAAATATTTCGGACCGGTGGAATAGATCTGCCCCCCTTGCGTATATCCCAACAAACGCCAACCACCGCAGCGGACAAAAAGACGCCAATGACCGACCACATTGCGCTTCTGACCGGGGAAATCCCCCATTTGCGCCGCTATGCGCGAATGCTGCTGCGCGACTCTCAGGCCGCCGACGACCTGGTGCAAAGCAGTCTGGAACGGGCATTGTCGCGCCTGCATCTGTGGCAACCGGACCGACCATTGCGGCCCTGGCTGTTAACCATCATGCATAACCTGCACGTCAGCGCAGTACGCCGCACGGTGCGTGCCCCCATAACCTTGCCGCTGGATGAAATCACGGCTCTCGCCACCCCGGCCCGCCAGGACAATCAGATGGATGCCAACCGGGTCATGGCGGCGGCCCAATCCCTGCCCGAAGACCAGCGCCAGGCAGTTCTTCTCGTGGGGGTCGAGGAGATGAGCTACAAGGAAGCGGCGGAAGTTCTTGGGATTCCGGTTGGCACCTTGATGTCGCGATTGCACCGGGGACGCGAACAATTGCGCCGCATGCTGGGCATGACCGACACCACCCCCACGCTGCGGCGGGTCAAATAGGCGAACGGAGGAGACAATGAGCAAGATCGAACCGGCCAGCCAGGAAGAACTGCATGCTTTTGCCGACGGCCAACTGCCGCCCGAACGCAGCGCCGAAATCGAACGCTTTTTGCAGATCAACCCCCAAGCCGCCGCCCAGGTTCGCGATTACCGGCTGCTCAATCAGGCCCTGAGGGAGGCATTTGCCGCCGACCCGCTGCCTGATGACGGAATCGCCGAGATGTCCGCCGCCGCCCCTGTCCGCAGGCCGGAACGCCGGGTCATCCGTCTGGCTCTGGCCGCGTCATTGGCATGCCTGCTGCTGGGCGGCGGCGCGGGTTGGATCGCCCGGGGTGCGGCCATGGGGAGCAGCGGCGACACCGTCGCCTTGCAGTCCCTGGCCGAGCGCACCCTGGCGGCCTATCAGGTGTTCGCCCCCGACCCTGCCCGCCCGGTGGAAATCGCCGCCACCGATGCCCCCCGCCTGAAGACCTGGCTGTCCAACCGCATGCATATGGACGTGGTCCTGCCCGATTTGCGGACGGCTGGCTTTACCCTGATCGGCGGACGGCTGATGGCCAGTGACGGCATTCCGGCAGGGATGCTGATGTATGAAAACAGCAAGGGGCAACGGCTGGTGCTTTACATCCGCAACGACCTGCCATCGGCGGCCCCCAGCAAGATGACCTATCGCCATACCAATGCGGGCGGGCTTTTGTACTGGCGCGACGCTGCGGTGGCCATTGGCGTGGCCGGCGGCTTTTCCGAGCCGGAACTGCGTCCGGTGGGGGATCTGGTCCGGGCCAGTTTCACGTCTTGAAAAAAATGACTCACGGCTGGGAATAAGGGGAATGCAACCGGCGTAGATGTCCAAGAGACTGACCTCAGCCCAAGGATCCATCCATGCCCAGCCCCTTGCTTTTACGTGGCTCCGCCCTGTTTGCCGCAACCATCTCCGCCCTTCTGTGCACCGTGCCCCCGGCTTGGGCCGATGACGACGTCACCCCCGATCAGGTGGTCGAAACGCTGGAAAAAATCTCCGGCGTGCATCCTGGCCTACGCCGCAATCATGCCAAGGGGATTTGCGCGACCGGCAGTTTCCAGGGGAATTCGGCGGGCCAATCCTTAAGCCTGTCGGCCCTGTTCTCCGGTCAAAGCATACCGGTCATCGCCCGCTTCTCGCTGGCCGGTCCCAACCCCAAAGTACCCGACGCCACCCGCAACCCCCGGGGGCTGGCCCTACAGTTCCAATTGCCCAACGGGGAATTGCATCAGATGGCCATGCTGAACACCCCGGTGTTTGGCGCATCAACCGTTCAAAGTTTCTATGAACGCCAGCAAGCCGATGTGCCCGACCCGGCCACCGGAAAACGCGACCCTGAAAAACTGAAAAGCTATAAAGCCGCCCATCCCGACAATGCCGGACAGGCCGACTGGCTGAACAGCCACAACCCGCCGCCATCCTTTGCCGAAGCGGCCTATTACAGCCTCAATGCTTTTAAATTTACCAATGCCGCCAAACAGGACCATTGGATCAAATGGCGTTTTGTCCCCCATGACGGCGACAACGCACTGTCGGATACGGAATTGCAAAGCCTGCCCGCCGATTTTCTGGCAACGCGGCTGGAAGCCCGTACCCGCAAAGCCCCCGTCGCCTGGGATATGATCGTCACCCTCGGCCAACCGGACGACCCCATCGACAACCCGTCGGTGGCCTGGCCCACAGACCGCAAAGAAGTCAAAGTTGGGGTCCTAACCCTGACCAAGGCCGGAAGCGACGCCGCCGGACAATGCGAGGACATCAATTTCGACCCCAACCTGCTCAGCAACGGCGTCGAAGCATCGCCAGATGCCATCTTGCAGTTCCGCTCCGGGGCCTATGCCGTGTCCTATGGCAAGCGCATTCAGGAAAAACCCTGACACCCGCCAAGAAAAAGGGGACGCCCACAGGCGTCCCCTTCGTTTTTGGGCCTCGGGAAACCGAAGCTTACTTGTTCTTGAAAGCAGGCTGACGCTTTTCGGCGAAAGCGGCCATGCCTTCTTTTTGGTCTTCGGTGGCGAACAGGGCGTGGAACAGACGGCGTTCGAAATGCACGCCTTCGGCCAGGGTGGTTTCATAAGCGCGGTTGACCGCTTCCTTGGCGGCGAACACCGCGGTCCGGCTGAGCGAGGCGATGCGTTCGGCCACCTTCAGGGCTTCTTCCAGCAGTTCGCTGGTGGGCACCACACGGCTGACCAGACCGCTGCGTTCCGCTTCGGTCGCATCGATCAGACGGCCGGTCAGAACCATTTCCATGGCCTTGGACTTGCCGATGAAACGGGTCAGACGCTGGGTGCCACCGGCACCCGGAATGATGCCCAGGTTGATTTCCGGCTGGCCGAACTTGGCATTGTCGCCCGCCAGGATGAAGTCGCACATCATGGCGACTTCGCAGCCGCCGCCCAGGGCGAAACCATTAACGGCGGCGATGACCGGCTTGCGCACCTTGGTCACGGCTTCCCAGCCCTTGGTGATGAAGTTGCCGATATAGCAGTCGGCAAAGCTCTTGCTGGCCATTTCCTTGATGTCGGCCCCGGCGGCGAACGCCTTTTCGCTGCCGGTGATCACGATGGCGCCGATTTCGTCGTCGTCTTCAAAAATGTCCAGAGCCTGACCCAGCTCGGTCACCAGCGCGCTGGACAAAGCGTTCAGAGCCTTGGGCCGGTTGAGGGTGATCAGGCCGACGCGGCCCTTGGTCTCGACGATGATATTCTCGTAGGCCATGCTTAAATATCCCCTCTCTCGCAGTTGTTAAGGCGACGCCGCGTTATTGCGGCACCAGCCTGAAACGCACCTGCACCGGCATTTTATGACCGCTGGTTTCGATGCGCAGAACTTCCTTATCGCGGCGGTAAGCGCCCTCGCCGATTTTTTCCCAGCCCAATTGCGGCAAGGTTTCGGCGTAAAAGTTCAAAACGGCATCGGCTTTGATGTTGCCGCTGGCGGTCGCCTCGACGATCTGGCCGGTGGGGCTGTCGAACTGCAAAGCGCCCGCCTGCTCTTCAAGACCAGGGGCCAAAGGCAGATCTTCCATCACCGAAAGGAACGAGCCCGCCCAGGCCGGAGCCGTCAGGGTCAGGACCAAAGCCGCCGCCAGGGCGGGTATAAGCCGATGCTTCACCATGTTTTCTGTCATATCACCAGATGAGGGACCACGCCACCCTTGGCGCGTGTCGCTTTCATTACTTCTGTGTCTTTGCACAATAAAAGGTGGATCGCCCAGCCTGAGTAATGCGGCTGATGCCCTGGCCGCAAGTGCAGCCGGGACAGGGCTTTCCCTCGCGGTCGTAAACAGCGAAGGCATGCTGGAAATAGCCCAACTCGCCATTGGGCTGACGATGATCCTTAAGCGACGATCCACCCGACGCGATGGCTTCGCTCAGCACATCCTTGATGGCGGGCACCAGACGTTTGCAGTCCGCCTTGGTCAGGCTGGCGGCGGGCCGGGTCGGATCGATATGGGCGCGAAACAGCGCCTCGCTGGCATAGATGTTGCCGATCCCCGCCACCAGGGTCTGATCTAAAAGGGCGACCTTGATGGGGGTTTGCCGCCCATCGACCCCGTCGGCCAGGGCGGCGGGGGTAAAGCCGTCCCCCAACGGTTCAGGCCCCAGGGCAGCCAGCAGGGGGTGGTTCTCCACCTGATCGGCGGGCACCATGTCCATCAGACCAAAACGGCGCGGATCGTTGAAGCTGACCCGCTTGCCTTCCTCGGTTTCCAAGATAACGTGATCATGCTTGCCGGGGGGCGTGTCGTCGGCGGGGGCAATCAGCATGCGCCCCGACATACCCAGATGGGCCAGCACCACCCAGCCATCATCCAGATGCCACAGCATGTACTTGGCCCGACGCGACAGACTGACCACCCGCCGCCCGGTCAGACGCAGGGCGAAATCAGGCGGAAACGGGCGGCGCAAATCGGGACGGCGGACCAAAACGCGGGCCAATCGGCGTCCTTCCAGGACCACCGCCAGACCGCGACAGACGGTTTCGACTTCGGGTAATTCAGGCATGGCGAAAAGATGAGCCCGGACGGCGATTGATGCAAGGCCGCGCAAGCCCCCTTTTCGCACGATTTGGCCGCAGCTTGGGCATGGCGCATTGGAAAAGCTTGGGCTATCCTGCGCCACCATGACCGAGAATACCCGCACCCCCGACCAACAGCCCACCCCGGAAACGGGCGAAGGCACCACCCATTTCGGCTTCCGCACCGTGCGCGAGGAAGAAAAAGCCTCGCTGGTCCGCGAAGTCTTCGACGACGTCGCGCCGCGCTACGATCTGATGAACGATCTGATGAGCGCGGGCATTCACCGCCTGTGGAAGGCCGCGATGATCGATTGGCTGAAGCCGCGCCCCGGCATGACGCTGCTGGATGTGGGCGGCGGCACCGGGGATATCGCGTTTCGCTTCCGCAAGGCGGGCGGCGGCGCGGTGACGGTCTGCGACATCAATAAGGAAATGCTGGCGGTGGGCCGCGACCGCGCCATCGACCGCAATATCCTGACCGACATTGACTGGGTGTGCGGCGACGCGGAAAAGCTGCCCTTCCCCGACCGTTCGGTGGATGCCTACACCATCGCCTTTTGCCTGCGCAACGTCACCCACATCGACGACGCCATCAAGGAAGCGCGCCGCGTTCTGAAGCCGGGCGGGCGGTTCCTCTGTCTGGAATTCAGTCAGGTGGTGCTGCCGGTGCTGCGCCAGATGTATGACCAGTACAGCTTCCACATCCTGCCCTGGATCGGCAAGCTGGTGGCGGGCAACAAGGATGCCTATCAGTATCTGGTGGAAAGCATCCGCAAGTTCCCGCCGCAGGAAGAACTGGCCGACCGCATGCGCGCCGCCGGGTTCGAGCAGGTGAAGTATCGCAATCTGTCGGGCGGCATTGCCGCCCTGCATTCGGGATGGCGTCTCTGACATGCTGCGTCCGGTCCGCAATCTGACCCGTCTGGCCGCCATCGGCCGGGCGCTGTCCCATCACGACGCCCTGTTCCTGCTGGAAGGAATGGGCGATATCGGCCCCATGCTGGTCAGCGTGATGCGCCGCTTCGCCCACCCGGAAAGTGCCGCCCTGCGCCCCGGCCAGCGTTTGGCCGAAGCCCTGCGCGAACTGGGGCCGACCTTTGTAAAGTTTGGCCAGGCCCTGTCCACCCGCCCCGATCTGGTGGGCGAGGAAGTGGCTGCCGATCTGTCGGATTTGCAGGACCGTCTGCCGCCGTTCCCCAGCGATCAGGTGCGCGTCATCATCGAAGCCGAACTGGGCCGCCCGCTGGAGGAACTGTTCCAAAGCTTCGAGTTGGAACCGGTTGCTGCCGCTTCCATCGCCCAGGTGCATTTCGCCGTCACGACGGAAGGCCGCGAAGTGGCCGTCAAGGTGTTGCGTCCCGGCGTGGAGACCCTGTTCGCCCGCGATATCTCGCTGTTTTATTGGCTGGCGGAATGGGCCGAACGGCTGTTACCGAAATTCCGCCGTCTGCGCTTTGTCGAAAGTGTGCGGGCGTTCGAAGAATCGGTGCAGTTCGAAATGGATCTGCGCTTCGAAGCCGCCGCCGCCGCCGAAATGACCGACAATTTCGCAGGCGACGACAGCTTCCGCATTCCGGCCATCGACTGGCAGCGCACAGCGCGGCGCGTGCTGACCCTGGAACGCATCAGCGGCATTCCCATCGACGAGGTGGACGCCATCGCTGCCGCCGGGTTCGATCTCAACACCGTCACCGAAAAGGCCGCCGATTCCTTTTTCAACATGGTGTTCCGCGACGGCTTCTTTCATGCCGACCTGCATCCCGGCAATCTGTTCGTTGGTCCCGACGGCAATCTGGTGGCGGTGGATTTCGGCATCACCGGCCGCGTTGACCGCCAGACCCGCCGTTTTCTGGGGGAAATGCTGCTGGGCTTCCTGAACGGTGATTACCGCCGGGTCGCCGAAGTGCATTTCGAAGCGGGCTTCGTCCCCCCCGATAAATCCATCGATCAGTTCACCCAGGCCTGCCGCTCGATTGCCGAGCCGATCCTGGGTAAGCCGCTGAACGAGATTTCCATCGCCCGTCTGCTGGGACAATTGTTCCAGGTGACGGAAACCTTCAACATGGAAACCCAGCCCCAGTTGCTGCTGTTGCAAAAGAGCATGCTGGTGGCCGAAGGGGTGGGACGGCGCCTGAACCCCGACGTCAACATGTGGCAGTTGGCCCGCCCGTTGGTCGAACGCTGGATGATCGACAATCTTGGCCCGCAAGCCCGCGTCAAGGAGGGCGTCGGCCAGTTGGTCGGGGCACTGGAAAGCCTGCCCAAGCTGGTGTCCCATGCCGAGCATGTGGTCACGCAGTTGAAGTCAGGCGGGTTGAAGCTGCACCCCGATTCGGTCAACGCCATCACCGGCGGGGGACGCCGCTCCGGCCTGTTCCCGTCGTGGCTGCCGTGGGTTCTGGTGGCGGTGCTGGGCTTCCTGTTGCTGCGCCGCTGACCGCCCGTTCCTCTGCGATTTTTTAAGCGCCCGCCCCGTCAGGAGCGGGCGTTTTTCATGCCCGCATATTCAGCGTGGACAGGCGGGGAAATTCGGCTTTAGCAAAAATTAAATTGCAATAAAACCACCCATTCTCACCAGAATAGGCTGACGGGTAGTTTTATTACCCCCGTGACCATCAAAGAAAGCCGCCCCTTGTACATATAATGCCCAAGCGATGAGCAAGGCACTTCCAGGCCATTCGGAATTCCGAATAAGATCACCTTTGATATAACACAGTATATTTAATTGTGCACCGCACAGTATTTAATAAAATTAAGAACCACAAAGATAGATTTACACTGATTAAAATTCAGACACATGAACTTCTCTTCTTGCGACAAGCAAATATCCATGGGACAGTTGCTCAATGGGTGGATGGGACGCCGCTGGGGCGACCCGACGCAACCCCGTTTTGTTTCCGCTTTCGGAGGCGATCTATGTTGCATAAATCTTTGTTGGCTTGTGTCGCGGCTGTAACCCTGGCGATTTCCGCACTTCCCGCCAAGGCGGCGGAAAAGGAACTCCTGGTCGGCACCGATACGTCCTTTATGCCGTTTGAATTCCAAAAAGACGGCAAGTATGTGGGCTTCGACGTTGATCTGTGGGACGCCATCGCCAAGGAAGCCAACATCAAGTACAAGCTTCAGCCGATGGACTTCAACGGCATCATCCCGGCCTTGCAGACCCACAATCTGGACGCCGCCTTTGCCGGCATCACCATCAAGGATGAGCGCAAGAAGGTCGTCGATTTCTCCGACCCCTATTATGAAAGCGGCATCGCGGCCATCGTGAAGGCCGACAACACCAAGATCCAGACCTCGGCCCAAATCGATGGTGCCACCATCGCCACCAAGCTGGCCACCAGCTCGGTCGATTACCTGAAGGCCAACGCCAAGAACGCCAAGGTCAGCACCTTCCCCAATATCGATAACGCCTTCCTGGAATTGCAGGCTGGCCGCGTCGATGTGGTGGTGTTCGACACCCCGGTCGTCGCTTACTATGTCAACACCAGCGGCAAGGGCACCACCAAGGTGCTGAACCCGCCGCTGCTGTCGGGCGACTTCTACGGCTTTGCCTTCCCCAAGGGCAGCGACCTGACCCCCAAGGTCAACGCCGCCCTGAAGACCCTGAAGGCCAACGGCCAGTATCAGGCGATCTATGAAAAGTGGTTCGGCAAGGCCCCCTGAGGCCCCAAACCCAGGATCCAGGGCCGCCCTTTTATGGGCGGCCCGCTTGGGCAGACCGCCTGTTTGGGCAAGAATTCCGATTTTTTCCCAAACCTGCGGAGCCCCACCCCACCCTCGATCCCTCCCCGCGAGGGGGAGGGAAGGTGAGGGATGTCACCGCCAGAACTCCCGGAGCGCAGAGACTAGCGCGCCGGAGCTTTAGCGGAGGTGAGGTAAGCGGACGGATGTCCGCGCCCGCCGACTGAGGGGCAAAATATATAAACAGGGGCTTACGACACCATGATTTCCGTGAACAAATGCAACGACATGACCGATGTGCGGGCCAATATCGACCGGTTGGATAATCTGATCGTGCCGCTGCTGGCCGAGCGCGCCGGTTATATCGTGCAGGCGGCCGGGTTCAAGCCGACTTTAGCGGATGTGGTGGTGCCGGAACGGATCGAGTTCATCGTCAACAAGGTGCGCGCCCAGGCCGAACAGGAAGGCGGTGATCCTGATCTGATGGAAAAGCTGTACCGGGCGATGATGGATATCTACATCGCGTCGGAAGCCGAGCATTGGAAGCGGTTGCGCGGCGTCGAATAAAGCGGCTGGGATTTTTGATCCGCCCTGTCCGGATGGGAACCGGGCAGGGCGGATCATTTTTAAGCTTTAGTCCGGGTCGCGCATAGCGTTGACGAAATCGGCCAGACCGATCTGGCGATGGCGCTTCATGCGTTCGGCGGACAGGATCAGGTTGACGACGCGCACGCTGTCGTCCAGATCGCGGTTGACCACCACATAATCATATTCGGGGAAATGGCTCATCTCGTCCCCAGCCTTGGACATGCGCTTCTTCACCACCTCGTCGCTGTCCTGGGCACGGGTGCGCAGGCGGTTTTCCAACTCGGCTAGGGACGGCGGCAGGATGAAGATGCTGACCAGATCGTCACGGGCGTTCTGGGCCAGTTGCTGGGTGCCCTGCCAATCGACGTCGAACAGCACATCCTTGCCCGCCGCCAGGGCCGCGTTTACCGGGGCCTTGGGCGTGCCATAGTAATTGTCGAAGACGCGGGCATGTTCCAGGAATTCACCCTGTTTGACCATTTCCTCGAAGCGGTCGCGGTCGATGAAGTGGTAATCCTTGCCGTCCACCTCGCCGGGACGCGGGGCGCGGGTGGTGGCCGACACCGACATGGTGATGTCGCTGTTTTGCGCCAGCAGTGCGCGGGAGATCGAGCTTTTGCCCGCCCCCGACGGCGAAGACAGCACCAAAAGCAGGCCGCGCGGCTTGACGCCAGGGGCGCGGACGGAGGAGGCGGTGGAGATCATGGCGTCGCTCATTCGATGTTCTGCACTTGCTCGCGGAATTGTTCGATGACGGCCTTTAAGGCCAGCCCGATGCGGGTCAGGTCCACGTCCCCGGCCTTGGAGCACAGGGTATTGGCCTCGCGGTTGAATTCCTGACAGAGGAAGTCGAGCTTGCGGCCCACTGCCTCGCCCGAGGCCAGCATGTCGCGGGCTGCCGAGATATGGGCGCGCAGACGATCCAATTCCTCGCGCACATCGGCCTTGGCGGCGATCAGGGCGGCTTCCTGGGCCAAACGTTCTTCGCTCAGGGCGGGTACGGCATCCAGCAGGGCCTGCACTTGGGCGCGCAGGCGGTCTTTGACGGCGGCAGGATCCAGGGCGGCGGTGCCTGCGGCTTGCACCACCAGGGCGGCGATTTCGTCCAACTGGCCGGACAGCACGGCGGTCAGACGCTGACCTTCGGCGGTGCGCATGGCGGCCAGGGCATCCAAAGCCTGGCCCAGGCTGGTCAACAGCAGTGCGCCCTGGCGTTCATTATCGGCGCTGTTGGGTTCTTGGGTTTCCGGGGCTTCCAGAACGCCGCGCAGGGCCAGCAACCCTTCGATCGAGGCCGGTTGCAGGCTCGCCTTGTCGGACCAGGACCGCGCCAGTTCGATATAGCGTTCCAGCAGGGCTTCATTGACCACCAGGGTCTGGCTTTTGCTGGCGCGGGTAACGTTCAGCGACAGATTGACATTGCCGCGCTTCAAGCGCTTTTGCAGTTGCTCGCGGGCAGGCAAGTCCAGGAAGTCGAAGCCGCCGGGCAAACGGGTGCGCAGTTCCAAGCCGCGGCCATTGACGCTTTTGACCTCCCAAATCCAGCTTAAATCGCCATCTTGGCCGGAAGTGCGGGCATAGCCGGTCATGCTGTTGAGGGTCACGGGCGTCCGTCCTTTTTCATTGTCTGTCTTGGTATGGGTTATAGCCCCGCCAAGGGGGGACGACAATCAGGAAGGGGGCGGGAAGGGGAAGCGCCAAGACAGCCCTGCCCCGGAAATGCAAAGTCCCAGAAATGCAAAATCCCCCCGGCCGAAGGGACGGGGGGATCAATGCGGAAAAAACCGCGCGCGGATCAGTTTCGCAGCGTATCCAACTCGTCTTTGATTTTCAGTTTCTTCCGCTTCATTTCCTTGATGGCCAGATTGTCCGGGCAAAGCCTGCGGGCTTCCTCGGTTATCGCCATGTCTAGAGCGGCATGTTGGGATTTGAGAGACTCGACACGATCGTTCAGGCGCATCACTATCCTCCCTATGGGACTATACCCAGTGATGATAGTAATCTCGTTGTAACCAGAAAGTCAGCAGTTAAAAATGACCGACGCGACGAATAAGCCTTTGCCGATGATCGTGGGGATCAGCGGTGCCTCCGGCGTGATTTACGGCGTGCGGATGCTGATGGCGCTGAAGGCCCTGGGGGTGGAAAGCCATCTGGTGATGAGCCGTTCAGCCGAGATCACCCTGGCTCACGAATTGGACATGAAATTGGCCGATCTGCATGCCCTGGCCGATGTGGTGCATGCCCCCGCCGATATCGCCGCCGCGCCGTCTTCCGGGTCGTTTCGCACCTTGGGTATGGTGATCGCGCCCTGTTCGGTGCGTTCCATGTCGGAAATCGCCACCGGGGTGACCTCCAGCCTGTTGACCCGCGCCGCCGATGTGACCTTGAAGGAACGCAGCCGTCTGGTACTGATGGTGCGCGAAACCCCGTTGCATACCGGGCATCTGCGCACCATGACGGCACTGTCGGAACTGGGGGCAATCATCGCTCCGCCGGTTCCGGCCTTTTACATTCGCCCCGACAGCGTGACCGATCTGGTGGATCACAGTGTCGGGCGGGTGTTGGACCTGTTCGGCCTGGATACCGGCGCGTTGAAGCGCTGGGGCGAACAGGGGCGGGGAATCGCCAGGGATTAATAAGGGGGGCGCGGGGTGTTTAGCCCCGCATGGCCATGCTGCCGCGGCCGCCCTTGAACATGGTGCCCTTGACCAGCCCGCCCATCAGACCACTGAAGGGCTGGCGCAGGGCTTCCCTGACCTTGGGCAGGCGGGCGACGTCGCCCAGACGGCGGTCCAGGAAAGCCCAGCTTTCGGCGGCATTGTCCGACGCATCGTCCAGCCAATACATCAAGGTCGCGCCATAGACGGCGGCCAGGGTGGCGCGCTTGGTGTAGTAATTGAAGTCGGCAGCCTTATCGCCCGCCGCATACCACAAGGCATCGGCGGTGCCCCAACCCAGGCGCAGCCCCAAGGGGGCATGGCCCGGCAGGCTGAGCAGGCTGACGGCGCGGCGCACTGATTCTTTATGCTCGGTCCAGGCTTCGATACGGCGACGCACCAGCCAGGCGATACGCTGGGGGGTACGCAGGGACGCCAAACCGGCCTGTTCGGCGTCAGCCTCCAGGCGGCGGTCGGCCAGACGCACCAGATGGGCCACCGCTTCCACCGGCCCACCGGGAAAGGCGCGTTCCGCCATCGCGGCGTCAAACCCCGCATCCACCGCCCCATTGACCAGGGCGCTTTTGCTCCAGCCGTCAAAGGGTACGTGGTTCAAAGCAGCCAGGACAAGGGCGTCTAGAACATCCTGCATGGTCGAGGTCATGGCGTTTCCTTGTCTTTGACAGCGTCTTTGGCGGCAATCTGGCGGCGGATTTCGTCGAGATAGGCCAGTTTGCGGATGTCTTGCATGCGGCTGAGATAAAGTCGGCCATCCAGATGATCGCATTCATGCTGAATGACACGGGCATGGTAACCGGAGGCTTCGCGTTCCACCACCGTGCCGTCGGGGCGCAGGCCGCGATAGCGGATGCGGGTCCAGCGCGGCACCGGTCCGGTCAGTCCGGGAACCGACAGGCAGGCTTCGTAAGCTTCGGCGGTATCGTCGCTCAACGGCGTGATCTCGGGATTGATCAGCGCCTGGGGCGGAATGTCGGCTTCGCCCGATCGGTCGCCCGGCACTTTGAAGACGATGATCCGCAAACCCACCGCCACCTGCGGTGCGGCCAGACCGACGCCGCTTTCCGCGTCCATGGTGTCCAGCATGTCGTCGATCAATTGGGCGATCTCCGGCCGGGTGGGGTCTTCCACCGGCAGGGCAGGGCGGGACAGAACGGGGTGGCCCATCAGGGCGACGTTTAACACAGCCATACCAGGAATGTAGCGACGCGCCCCCGTCAGGTCAAAGGTCAGGATGCCAGTTTTTCCTGCAAAAACGCGCCAAGACGGGTGATGGTGTCGGCATCGGCGGCGGGCAGCAATTCCAGCAGGCCGAGAAATGCGGCATATTGCAAAAGCGCCAGATCGTGGGCCTGATCGGGCGGCAGATCGGGGTGTGCGGCCCGGCGGCGTTGGGTCAGGAAATCGACGCGCCCTGCGTCCACCGCCGCCACCGCACGACGTGCCGCAATGCTGACGGCGGCCCAACGGCGAACCTCTCCCTCCAGACCGGTATTCAGTCCGACCGCCAAACCCTCCGGGGTGACGGGGGTGTCTGCACTCGCTGTCGCGACGCGGTTGGCGTTGGCTTCGGTCCAGTGGCCCAAAAGGGCGTCCTCAAACCCCGAGATCGAGCCGAAATGGTGATAGAACGCCCCCTTGGTGCGCCCGGTCAGGACGCACAGGCGATCAATGGTCAATGCGGCGGAACCGCCCCCGGCCAGCAGGGCGGCACCGGCTTCCAGCCAATCGGCGCGAGCCATTTTCGCAGTCTTTCCAATCTGTTCGGTCATGGGCAAAGGGAAACTTCGCCGCTGGAATCGACAATACCATACTGTATGGTATGTTTGGGGCGAAAAAAACATGCTCATTCCGTGCGTTAGAAGCTTGCATCGGCGGAAAAGTCTGTGGTATTTACCGCACCAATTCGGACGGCTCTCCGTCTGATCCCTTTTATCTCCAGTTATAGGAGCGGTGCTTACCGTGCAGGTTCTCGTTCGCGACAATAACGTCGATCAAGCTCTCAAGGCCCTCAAGAAGAAGATGCAGCGCGAGGGTGTGTTCCGCGAAATGAAGCTGCGCCGCAACTACGAGAAGCCCTCGGAAAAGCGCGCCCGCGAACAGGCCGAAGCCGTGCGTCGCGCCCGCAAGCTGGAACGCAAGCGTCTGGAACGCGAAGGCTTCTAAGCCTTCCGGCCAAGCTGGCTTTACGAAAAACGCCGCTCCTGATGGGGCGGCGTTTTTTGTTTGTCCTGTTGCTTCTTTCCCCCTGCCTGAGACGCGCACGGGCAGGGGGAAAGCGCCTTATCCGGCTTTGGGCTCAACCTTGGGCGGGTGGCCGACGCCCCAGAAGGCGGCGATGTGGTGCCAGGCCTCCTCGGCAGTTTCGACGAAGCGGAAGATGTCCTTATCCTTGGGGCTGATCATGCCTTCGCTGACCATGGTTTCCAGGTTCAGCACCCGTTCCCAATATTCCTTGCCGAACAGCAGGAAGGGAATGGGCTCGATCTTGCCGGTCTGCACCAGGGTGGCGGCTTCAAACATCTCGTCGAGCGTGCCGAACCCGCCGGGGAAGATCACCAGGGCCTTGGCGCGGTGCAGGAAATGCATCTTGCGCAGGGCGAAATAGTGGAAGCGGAACGACAGGTCCGGGGTGATGTAGGAGTTGGGGGCCTGCTCCATGGGCAGGACGATGTTCAGCCCGATGGATTTGGCGTCCACGTCCGCCGCGCCACGGTTGGCGGCTTCCATGATGCCGGGGCCGCCGCCGGTCAGGACCACGAAATCGCACTCGCCGTCATTCAGGCAGGAACTGGACACGATCTGGCCCAGGCGGCGCGCTTCTTCGTAATAGCGGGTATTGTCCAGCATGCGCCGGGCGATGCCGACCTTTTGCGCCAGTTGGGCGTCGCCGGGATTGGCGCGGGCCTCGGCCTCGGCTTCCTCCAGCATGGCTTGGGCGGCGGCATGTTCGGGAATGCGGGCCGATCCGAACACCGCGATGGTGGAGCGGATGTTGTGTTCCTGCAAAGACAGTTCAGGCTTCAGCAGTTCCAACTGCAAGCGCACCGGACGCAGTTCGTCGCGCAGCAGAAAATCTTCGTCCTTGAAGGCCAGACGGTACGACGGCGATAGGGTCTGCGGATGGGCGGGAACCTGATCTGCCAGTTCGGCTTCGTCACGGGCGGACTGAAAGGGGCCGTTGGGTTTTGGGGTCATGGACTGTTTCCTGGCGGGCTTTTTCTTTTTGGATGTCATTAGACAAGGAACTGGTGGGGCAATGGCCTAGCGTCAAGGATGCCTTGCCATTACTGAATAAATCATTGACGTATTTGAATTTTTTCGGCGATCAAACGGGCAGGATATTCACCTGCACGTCGCAGGGACGGGCCCAATAGGGACTGCTGGTGACAAGAATCTGCGCGCCTGCCCGCACAAAAGCCTCGGCATTGCTGGCGTCGATGCCGCCCGCTGCGGCCAGAACCGGCGGTTTGTCCACCCAACTGAGATGACGGGCCAACTCATGCAGGGCCTGCGGCGTGAACTTATCGGCTTGCAGGATATCGACTCCGGCGCGGGCCAGTTCCACGGCATCTTCCGGGCTTTGGGCTTCGGCCACCAGTTTCTTTTCCGGGCAAGCGGCTTTCAGCCGGGCCACGGCGGCCCCCAGATCATCGCCCAGAAAGGCCCGGTGTTCGGCAAACAGCAAGATAGTATCGGACAGCCCCAGCCGGTGCGGGGTGCCGCCGCCCGCCAGGATCGCCTTGACCGATTGCGCCCGTCCGCCGGGAAAGGTTTTGCGGGTACAAGACACGGTTGCCCCGCCGCCCGCCCAGGCGGCTTCAACGATGCGCCGGGTGGCGGTGGCGATGCCCGACGTGGCTTCCATCAGCACTTGGGCCGCTTTCCAGGCCATCATCAGGGCTTCCGCCGGACCTTCGGCTTCCAGTAGCAGGGCGCCGGGTTCGCGCCAGTCGCCCGACTTGCAGTGGGCGCGGGCCAAACCGCCCGCCTTTTCCACCAGCCGCACCGCTTCCTCGACACAGCAGACCACCATGGGGCCGCGCGCCGAAAAGCGCATTTTTCCAGGCTTAGGTCCGATTCCTAAGGAATGGGTGGTCAGGTCGCCGTAGGGAACATCCTCGGTCAACAGGCGGTCGAGCAGATCGTCGGACAGTTTCAGCATGATCGGCAAAGGGTGCCGTGAAGCTGGCCCGTGGGCAAGGGGAAGTTACCGTTCCCGACCCGCCACGTCGGCCCGTGCGATGGCCGCACTTTTGATCAGGGCGTAAAGGCTCATGCCCGGACGCAGGCGCAGATCCAGACAGGCTTGTCCGGTGATGCGGGCATGCAGCGGACAGCCGATGTCCAACTGCACATCGACCAGATCGCCATCGGCCCGCAGATGCACGATCTTGGCGGGCAGGCAATTGCGCACCGAAAGGCCGGTGGGGCGGTCCAAGGCCAGAATGACATTGGCGGCTTCGATGCGCACACGCACCACCCGGCCTATCGGCTGATCCAGGCGGGGCAGCAGCAGGGACCCGCCCGCAAAGGCTAGGCGGGTCATGCCTAAGGCCGGGTCATGGGCCAGGATTTGCGCATTGACGACGCTGGCCGGTTCGATGTCGCCCGCCGCTTCGGCAAAGCGGGGATGGCTCATCACCACTTCGACGCTGCCGTTCAACACCGATTTGCCATCGGCCAGCAAGACCATATGGTCGGCCAGACGCAAGACCTCGTCCACGGCGTGGCTGACATAAAGGATCGGCAGGCGGAAACGGTCGGACAGCAGGGCGATATAGGGCAGAACCTCGGCCTTGCGGGCGGCGTCCAGACTGGCCAGCGGTTCGTCCATCAGTAGCAATTGCGGGGACGTCAGCAAGGCCCGGCCAATGGCGACGCGCTGTTTTTCCCCGCCCGACAGGCTGTGGGGGCGGCGTTCCAGCAAATGCTCCAGCCCCAGCAGGGCCACCACCTCGTCAAAGCGCACGAAGCGCTCGGCCTTGGGCGTCAGGTCCATGCCATAGCAAAGATTGCCGCGCACCGTGTAATGGGGAAACAGACGGCTGTCTTGAAACACCATGCCGATGCGCCGCAGATGGGGCGGCAGATCGATATTGCCGATGCGGTCAAACAATATCCGGTCCTTGACGATGATTTTGCCATCGTCGGGACGGGCCAGTCCGGCCACCATGTTGATGACCGAGCTTTTGCCCGAACCGGATCGGCCGAACAGCGCGGTCACGCCGGCGTCGGGACTGGTAAAGTCTACATCCAGCAGGAAATCGCCTTGGCGGCGCCGCGCACTGATCTGGGGCATGGGGCTAACCCTTCAGCCGCACGGCGATGCGCCGGGCCAGAACGTCGGACGCCCACAAGGTGGCAAAGGCCACCAGGACGGAAATCACACACAGCCGAAAGGCCGGTCCGTCGCCGTTGGGGATTTGCGTCAGGGTGTAAAGGGCGATGGGCAAAGTGCGGGTTTCGCCGGGAATGTTCGAGACAAAGGTGATGGTTGCGCCGAATTCCGACAGGGACCGGGCAAAAGCCAAAATCACTCCGGTCAGGATGCCGGGCGCGGTCAAGGGCAGGGTGATGGTGAAAAATACCCGCAGACGGCTGGCCCCCAATGTAGACGCGGCGGCTTCGATGCCTTGATCGACGTTTTCCAAAGACAGGCGGATGGCGCGCACCATCAGGGGAAACGACATCACCGCCGAGGCCAGGGCCGCACCCTTCCAGTTAAAGGCAAAGCTGAAGCCGAAGATGTCATAGAGCCAAGCCCCGATCACGCCCTTGCGGCCCAGCAGCACCAGCAGGGCATAGCCCACCACTACGGGCGGCAGGACCAGGGGCAGATGCACCAACCCATCCACCAGGCTTTTACCGATAAACTGACGGCGGGCCAGCAGCCAGGCGCACAACAGGCCCAAGGGCAGACTGCCCAGCACGGCCCAGCCCGAGACCCAAAGGCTCAGGCGCAGGGCTTCGGCTTCCAACGGGGTCATCAAATCCGCCCTTGAGCTGTTGTTGTTTCGCTTACTTGACCTCGAACCCATGCTTGGCAAAGACGGCTTTAGCTTCCGGGCCATGCAGGAAATCCAGGAAGCGGTGCGCCTCGGCGTCGTCGTGTCCGGCGATCAGACCGACAGGGTACAACACCGGCGGATGGCTGTCGGTGGGAAACAGCGAAACCACCCGCACCTTGTCGGATGCGGCGGCGTCGGTGCTATAGACGATGCCCAGCGGCGTTTCGCCCCGTTCCACATAGGCCAGGGCGGCGCGCACGGAATCACCGGCGGCCAGACGGTCCTTGACCTGATCCCATACCCCCAGCTTTTCCAGCGCCGCCTGGGTATAGGCCCCCACCGGCACATGGGCAGGATCACCCACTGCCAGACGGCCATCCTTGCCCAGGGCAGCAGCCAGGGCGAAACCCGGCTCGGGGGTCAGTTCGATCTTGCTGTCCTTGGGTGCGATCAGGGCGACGCGGTTGCCCAAAAGGTCGCTGCGGGTGCCTTCGGCCACCAGCTTCTTGTCGGCGAGATAATCCATCCAGCGCTGATCAGCCGACAGGAACACCCCGGCGGGTGCGCCGTTTTCGATCTGCTTGGCCAGCGTCGAGGACGACGCATAGGACGGGGTGATCTTGCCCAATCCCTTGGCGGCGAAGGCGTCGCCGATTTCGGTAATGGATTCGGTGGCCGAAGCGGCGGCGAACACCACCACGTCGGCAGATGCCAGATGGGGGCTGAAGCTCAGCGCCACGGCTGCGACGGCGGTCCAGGAACGCAGTTTTTTCAAAAGCATGCCAAACTCTCCGGCTGATGGTTTCCGGCCAAAGCCCCCCTTTGGACGGAAACGGGACAAGCCCCCGTCGGACATCGACGGAAGCGATAGAGCGACGGTTATATTCGTTCGGCTATAGCGGTTGCGTCAAGACGTGTTAAAAAATCACCGGCTGTGACAATCGTCACTGTCAGTTTGTTCCCGTCCCCCTAAGGTTGGCTCATCCCTTCCACGGACCGGACGGGAATACCGGCGGCGGCGTCGTCCCCAGCTTCCCCAGACGCCGCCGCCAAAACCCTTCCCATAAATTTGAATTTGCCGAGCCGTCTTATTCGACGGTTTCGCGCAGCCGTTGCGTGACGCCGCCGATCTTGCCGGTGCCGATGGGCTTGCCGTCCACCGCCACCAGGGCGCGGATGCCGCTGGCGTTGGTCAGAAAGGCTTCGCTGGCCCCAGCCAGATCGGCAGGATGCAAAGGCGTGGTCACGGCGTCCAGCCGGTCGATGATTTCGGCGCGCATGACGCCGGGCAGGGCCCCTTCGCTGACCGGAGGGGTCAGGACATCGCCATCGATGACCACGAACAGATTGGCGATGGTGCTTTCTACCAGCCGGTCCTGGGTGTTCAGCAACAAGGCGTCGTCAGCGCCCTTGGCCTCGGCCTCGCGCCGGGCCAGGATGTTGTCCAGATAGTTCAGTGTCTTGAAATGGGTCAGCGGTGAAAATTCGTTGCGCCGGGTGCAGGTTGCAATCACCGCCCGCGCGGGCGGCGGATCGGCTGCCGGGGCTGAGGTGGCGGTGATCATCAGGGTCGGGCGCTGCACAGGCGGCGTGGCGAGACCGCGCGCGCCGGGGCCGCGCGTCAGGGTCAGGCGCAGCATGGCGTCTTGCAGGCCGTTGGTGGCCAGCAGTGCGGCCATGGCCTCGGCGATATCCTTATCGGATTTGGGAACGGCAATCCCTAAAGCTCGGGATCCGGCATGCAGACGGGCCAGATGGGCCGACAGTCGCAACGGCTTGCCCGCCCGTGCCCGCAAGGTCTCAAACAGGCCATCGGCCAGAGTCAGGCCCCGGTCGGTGGGATCGATCCAGGCGTCCTTGTCTTCGACGATGCCGTCGTTCAGCCACAGTTTCATGGCTGGTCCTCCCTTTCTCGCCTGTTCTCCAAGTGGGTCTGAAAAGTCAGGGAGTCCAGACGCTTGATGGAAAATCGCGGTTATTCTTCCAGCAGGAACATCTCGCCGAAGCGGGTCAGGCCGATCAGGGTGCGCACTTGGCCCTTGGCACCGCGCAGCGCGATGTCGTAATGGGCCAGCAAGGCTTGCTGGCGCACCAAGAGGATCATCCCCAGGGCGGCGGAATCGATGAAGTCCAGTCCGGCCAGATCAAAGGTCAGGCGGGTAATCGGTTTGCCGCCCAGTTCCTTGATGGCCTTGCCGAAGGTGTCGCGGTCGGCATGGGTAAAGCGGCCGGTCATGATGACGGCGGGGCCTGCGGGGGTTTCGCTCAGACGGTATTGCATGGAAACTTCTCGGCCTTAGGGCCCAATCTGAAAAGAATTCAGCCGTTTCAAGGGATTGTGGTTTTGTTCGGTGTGCCACACGAAACGGAGTCACGGATACCCTGGACAGAAACGGCTCGCCGCGAGTATCGGCGAGATCATCGGAGCGATGCAAGCGACATGATGGATCGGGTATGGCCGTTATGACGCCGCTTTTGTCACCGTCCAGATCCGTTGGGCAAAATCCATTGGGTGGTCTGGGACAACGGATTTCCGCGAAGTCTGCAACGCCATCCTGTACATGGCAACGACGGGGGGGCAGCGCTATTTTTACGACTGGCGAGACAGAGGTTCTCTGGAAAACAGGGCACGCAGATATCAGTGGAGCAGCCGAGGTCTCTCGACTGCTCCACTGATATTGATCTCATAAACGCCAGATTTGTAAGTCCTCGGGAATCGGTGCGTTCCGCCACATGCCTTTGATATCTGCGACAAGACCGCCGCTCCGGACTAAAGTCTCGAAATTTTCCCGAGTGAAATTGACATAAGCATCATGTGGCACCGCGCCGAGCACGCAGTCATAACTGCGTACTCCTTGGAGGCTGGGCAACAGAGTAATCCCATAATGCTGTTTCGCCTCTTCCGGGGCCGCCATCGGGTCGTGGACATCCACCTGATGACCGCGCGCACGCAGTTTGGCAATAATGTCTACAATCTTAGTGTTCCGCAGATCGGGCACGTTTTCCTTGAAGGTCAAGCCCAAGATAAGGATGCGAGACGACGCATTCTTGTTAGGAAGCATCTCGCTGATACGGTCAGCGATATAAGGCCCCATTCCATCATTAATGCGCCGACCCGATAGAATGATCTCGGGGTGATGGCCATTCGCCTTGGCGCATTCGGCCAGATAGAAGGGGTCAACGCCAATGCAATGGCCGCCGACCAAACCAGGTTTAAAATTGAGAAAGTTCCACTTTGTCGCTGACGCTTCCAGAACGTCAAAAACGGATATCCCCATGCGCTGAAAAATCAGCGTTACTTCATTGATAAACGCGATGTTAATGTCGCGTTGAGCGTTTTCAATGACTTTGGCTGCTTCGGCGACTTTAATGCTGCTAGCCTTAAACACGCCGCCAGTGGTCACCGCACCATAAATCTCCGCCAAGGTGTCAACCACTTCGGCTGTCTGCCCAGAAATAACCTTGGTGATCCGCTCGACGGTATGTTCCCGATCACCTGGATTAATACGTTCAGGAGAGTAACCGAGAAAGAAATCCACGCCACATGTCAGACCAGACACTTGTTCCAGCAGTGGCCCACAAATATCTTCGGTAACCCCCGGATAAACAGTGCTTTCGAAAACAACGATGGCACCTTTCTCGATAACCTCACCAGCGGTACGGCAGGCTGCGCGGACGATGGCCAGATCAGGTTGGTTCCATTGATCTACCGGCGTCGGGACGGTGACAATGTAAATTTGAGCACCACGCAAATCATCAAGGACATTCGTCGTCTGCAGCGCACTCACACGCAGGCGGTCATGTTCCACTTCATTCGTCCGATCAAACCCGTCCTGTAATTCGCTGATGCGCGCCTCGTCAATATCGAAGCCAACCGTAGGGAAATGACGGGCAAGCGCAACCGCCAACGGCAATCCAACATAGCCAAGGCCGATCACTGCGATTTTTTTGGACGAAGGCATTCTGTACAACATCCTCTTGTTATCAGCTGGCTGAGTTTAGATCTGCCGATTGGATAGGTGCCAAGTACCCAATCAAGCTACTATTGCGGGCTCTGTGAACATCGGGAACCCAACCTGAAAAGAGTTAAGCCGTTTTAAGGGATCGTGATTCTGTTTGGTTACCACACGAAACGGATGCTTTGGGCGGAAATCGCTCGCTGCGAATATTGGCGAGATCATCAGCTAGATGCAAGCGACCTGACGGATCGGGCGGGGGCGCAATTTCATAAAGATTGGGTCAATGATCAGCGGGATCGATGGCGGGCGGCTCGGTCTGGAACAGCGCCATCCGCTCGGGGCTGCGGAACACCGGACGGCCATGGACATGCTGGGGTGCATCCTCGGTCGGGCCGCCGCTGCGCACCGGACGGGGGGCGAAACGCCCCAGGCTTTGCACCCGGTCATACATGACGATGGCCCCGGCGATGCCCAGATTGACGCAGAACTTGGTGGGGATCTTGATGACGTGGTCGCAGCGGGCCAGCATTTCCGGCGTCAGCGATCCGCGTTCGCGCCCCAGCACATAAGCGGCCTGGGTGGGATGGCGGAAAGACGGCAGTTCGATGGCGTCGTCCACCAGTTCCACCCCCACCAGCTTGCAGCCGTGCGGCAGGTTCATCTGGTCCAGGTTGGGAAAGGCGTAGAACGGCACCTGATCCACCGCATCCGAGGTGTCGGCCCGCCCGCCGCCGCGCTTGGTGTAATCCGCCGCCACCGTAAAGACGAAGCTGGCCCCGAATGCGTGTGCTGACCGAAACAGGCTGCCAACATTGGCCTGCTTGCTGACCCCTTCGACGCCGATGCCGAAATAACCACGAGTAACCGACAAAGCATTTTCCTCTTTTGGCGAAAATCCGCATCATGGAGCCTTTCCAGCGCGGATCAAGGGAGGATCGTCCATGCGAGCTGTCGTCTGCAAGGCTTTGGGTGATGAAAAGGGGCTGGTGGTCGAAGATTTTCCCTCCGCCGTGTTGCCCGACCAGGGGGTTCGCATCGCCGTTCATGCCGCAGGCGTCAATTTCGCCGACAGTCTGCTGGTGGTCGGCAAATATCAGGAAAAGCGCGAGCCGCCCTTTATCCCCGGCTTTGAAGTGGCGGGCGTGGTAACCGAAGTGGCCGAGGGGGTGACCACCTGCAAGCCCGGCGACCGTGTCATGGCCCTGGTGGAAGGCGGCTTTGCCGAAGAAGCGGTGGCCCGCCAGTCCGATGTTTATGTCATCCCCGATGATATGGATTTCGTTACCGCCGCCAGTTTCCCGGTGGTCTATGGCACGTCGCATCACGGCCTGATCGAAAAGGCCCGGCTGAAGGCGGGGGAAACCCTGTTGGTGCATGGCGCGGCGGGCGGCGTCGGCTTGACGGCGGTGGAAATCGGCCATGCCCTGGGGGCCAAGGTGATCGCCACGGCGGGCGGTCCCGACAAGCTGGACATCGCCATCGACCACGGTGCCGACCATGGTGTTGATTATAAGACCGAGGATATCCGCGACGCCGTCAAAGCCCTGACCAACGGGCACGGGGCCGATGTGGTGTACGATCCCGTCGGCGGTTCGGTGTTCGAGGCGTCGCTGCGCTGCACCGCCCCAGATGGGCGTATCCTGGTGATTGGCTTTGCCAGCGGCAGCGTGCCGCAAATTCCTGCCAACATCCTGTTGGTCAAGAACATCACCGCCATCGGTTATTATTGGGGGGCGTACCGCCGCCTGGACCCCGAGGGATTACGCCGCACCTATACCCAGTTGCTGGAATGGTGGGGCCAGGGCCGCCTGTCGCCCCATGTGTCCCATATCTTGCCCTTGGAGCAGGCCGCCCAGGCCATCGGTCTGCTGAAAAGCCGTGCCGCCACCGGCAAGGTGGTGCTGCGGGTCAGGGACTGATCAGGGCTCCTTCAGGCTGGGGGATGGTTCGTCCCCCACCCGCAGCTTGCAGCCCCACTCCTGCAGGACGGCGTTGATGGCGTCCTTGCAGAAGAAGCGGGCCTGTTCCTGATCATAGCCTTCGGCCAGCAGGGCATCGTAATCGCTGTAATCGTGGCGGACATAGGCGCTTAAGGACAGCCACGCCGCCGCCTGGGGCGAGGCATGGGCCAACCCGCGTGACTCCACCGCCCGATACAGCACGGCCTGATGGTCGCCGTCGGGCATGCGGGGCGCGATGATCCGCAGGGCCAGGGCGATCTCGTCCTTGCGCGCCATGGTTCAGCGCTGCCGGGCGCGGGGGTCAAGGGCGTCTTGCAAGCCGTCGCCCAGCAGGTTGAAGCTGATCACCGTGGCAAAGATCATCATGCCGGGCCAGACCGCCAGGGTCGGGGCGTTGCTCAACTGGTCGAGCGCGGTGCTCAGCATGTTGCCCCAACTGGCCAGCGGCGGTTGTACCCCCAATCCCAGGAACGACAGGGCGCTTTCCAACAAGATGATGTTGCCGACGCTCAAGGTGGTGGCGACGATCACCGGACCGACCACATTGGGCAGCAGATGGCGGGCCATGATGCGCAACGGGCTGGCCCCGATGGCTTCGGCGGCGCGCACGAAATCTTGAACCTTGACGCTTAAGGTGGCGGCGCGGGTCAGGCGGGCCACCGTGGTCCAGCCGACCAGGGCGATGATAACGACGATGCGGACCAGTCCGGCGCTTTCGCCACGAAACCAGTCGGACGACAGCCCCAGCTTGGCCGGATCGACTGCGCCCAGCACGATCAGCAGCGGCAGCAGTGGCAGAGCGATCACCCCGTCGGTCAGGCGCATCAACAGGGCATCGGCCCAGCCGCCCAGATAGCCCGCCGCCAATCCCACCAGGGTGCCGATCAGGGCCGCGGCCAGGGCGGTGACCAGACCCACCAGCAGGGATACCCGCCCGCCGTCCAGCAGACGGGCCAGCATGTCGCGGCCCAATTCGTCGGTGCCCAAGGGATGGTCCAGGGTGGGCGGCGACAGCATGGCCGACAAATCCAGGCTGGTGGCGTCGATGCCGCGCCAGCTTTCGACCCAGCCCGCCGACAGCGCCGCCAGGGCCAGGAAAGCCAGCAACAACAACCCAAACCGGGCAGAGGGGGAAAGACGGCTCATCTCAGGGTTATCCGCCGGTCCAACAGGCCATAGACCAGATCGGCCAGAATGCTGCCGCCTAAGGTGGTGGCGGTGGCCAACAGCAGACCGGCCAGGGCCAGATTATAGTCGTTGCCCATCACGGCGTCATAAATCAGCTTGCCCATGCCGGGATAGGCGAACACCGTTTCGGTCACCAGAACGCCGGAAAACAAGGTGCCCAGATCCAGGGCCAGAATGGTCACCACCGGCACCATGGCGTTGCGCAGGGCGTGACGGGTCACCACCTGCCGCCAGGACAGCCCCTTGGCCCGCGCGGTGCGCACCCAATCCTGACGTAGGGCGGAAACCATGGCCGAGCGCACATAGCGCAGATAATGGCCGGAACTGGCCAGACTGAGCGCCGCCACCGGCAGGATCATATGGCGCAGCCTATCGATGATCCCGCCGCCGCCGACGGTTTCCACCCCGCTGGCGGGCAGCCATGCCAGGGTGACGGCGAACAGCATGATCAGCAGCAGCCCCAGCCAGAACACCGGCAGGGAAATGGCGGCGAAAGACAGCAGGCTCAGCAGATGATCGGCGGCCCGGCCCTGGCGCAGCGCCGCCCAGCAGCCCAGGGGCAGGGCGATCAGCAGGGCCAGCGACAGGCTGGCGGCCATCAGCCCGGCGCTATTTTTCAGCGGCCCGGCGATGGTGGTCAGAACCGGCAGGGCCGACAGGCGGGAATAGCCGAAATCACCCTGCAAGGCCGACCACAGCCAATGGCCGTAACGGCTCAGCAAGGGCTGGTCCAGCCCATAGAACGCCCGCAGATGGGCCACATCCTCGGGCGTCATGGTCGGCGAGGCGGCGGCCATCAACTCGACCGGATCGCCCGGCATCAGTCCCATCAGGCCATAGACCGCGAACGACATGACCAGCAGGACCAGGAAAGCCTGGATCAGGCGATGGATCAGCGGGCGGTTCAATTGGCCTCGCGCCAGTTTTCCACCCACAGGGTGGTGGGATATTGATGACCGGTCGGCTCGACCCCTTGCAGCCAGACCGGCAGGATATAGGGGTCCGATCGGAAGGTCAGCGGCAGGGACGGCAACTCCTCGGTATAGATGTCTTGGAACTGGCGCCACAATTCGCGGCGCTTGTCGCGGTCCAACTCGCCTTCGATGGTTTCCAAAAGCTTGTCCATGCGCGGATCGCGGAAGCCGCCGACATTCTGCCCGGCGAAATTATTGGCGGCGCTGGGGACCATGTCGGAATGCAAGGTGGTGCGCGGCACGTTTTCCGGCGACGAAATCCAGGCGAACAGCGCCATCGACGGGAAGGC
>JASLCK010000369.1 GCA_030151865.1 Rhodospirillaceae bacterium
TTTCGGCCAGCGTGAGCAGATAGCGCTTCAGCTCGGCTTTGTGCTGTTGGGCGATCCGCAGTTCTTCACCCCCGCTTTGGCCGTTTTCCGCCACCCCGTTGATAAAGGCGCAGCCTCGGAAATCAGGGGCGGTGAACCAGTCTTCCAGCGCGTCGGCAATGGCGCAAAAGGGGTTTTCGTACCGGGGCAGGGCGCGTTCGACCCGCTCGGTAAACCATGCCATCCACCAGTCATGGCGGACGTTGAGATAAGCCGCCACCAGACCGGCCTTGGATTTGAAGTTGCGGTAGAACGACATTTTGGCAACGCCCGACTCCGCGATGATCCGGTCGATACCGGTGGCGCGGATGCCATCTTGATAGAACAGGCGGCAGGCGACGTCCAAAATACGATCCTTGGCGCGCGGCGGGGCGGCTTGGCTGTCGGTCATGGCAAAACATCCTTTCTGACAAAACGATATTGACAGGTCTGTCTCATACATGTCAACGATGATACAGACCTGTCTCACTCATGGGGCGGGGAGGAGGATGTAAATGTCGAACAGTTCAGAAAAGCGTCTGCCGGTCCCGCCGTTCACGCTGGTGACGGCCATGCAGAAAGTCCGTGCCGCCGAAGATGCCTGGAACAGCCGCGACGCCGATAAGGTGGCCTTGGCCTATACCCCAGACAGCCGTTGGCGCAATCGGGCCGAGTTCGTTCAAGGCCGTGCGGACATCGCCGCGCTGTTGCATCGCAAATGGTCGCGTGAGTTGGAATACCGCTTGATCAAGGAAATCTGGGCCCATGACGGGGCGCGCATTGCCGTTCGCTTCGCCTATGAATGGCGCGACGATGCCGGGAACTGGTTCCGGTCTTATGGCAATGAAAATTGGGAATTTGATGAAAACGGCCTGATGGCGGTGCGTCATGCCTGCATCAACGATCTGCCGATCAAGGCGGAAGACCGCAAGTTTTTCTGGCCGCTCGGTCGCCGCCCGGACGATCATCCGGGCTTAAGCGACCTGGGGCTTTGATCAGCCCATAAAAGGGCAGGCGTCAGATACGCTTGACGCTGGCCAGCAAGGCGGCGGCGGTCAGCATGACCCCGCCGCTGACGCGGTTGATGTGGCGTGCCCGCCCATTGCGCGACAGCCAGGGCGCCAGCCGACCGGCACCCGAAGCGGTGCTCATGATCATGCTGAATTCGATCAGGCTGAAGGTGGTCGCCAGGATCAGAAACTGCGGCAGCAGCGCCTGTTGGGCGTTGATGAACTGGGGAAACAGCGCGGTAAAGAAGACGATGGCCTTGGGATTGCTGAGCGATACCCCAAATGCCTGAACCATCAAGCGCCAGGCGGGCACCGTCGGGCTGTCTTCATCTTCGGAAACGTTGAGATCGGCGGCCGGGGCTTTCCAGACTTTCCAGCCCAGATAGGCCAGATAGACGACACCGCACCACTTCACCGCCTGAAAGGCGGTTTCCGACGCGGCCAGGATGGCGCCGAACCCAGCGGTCGAAACGCTCATCAAGACCCACAATCCGGCCAGCAAACCCAATGCCGTCGCCAGGGTGCGGCGCGGCCCGTGGATCAGGCCATGGGTCATCGACAGCAGCATGTTGGGGCCAGGGGTATAGGACGCCGCAGCGCATAGGGCGGCGAACAGAAGCCAGGTATCAAAGGGCATGACGGAATGTCCGCTTGCATGGAAAGGGGACTGACTAAACTAAACCGGTTAGTTTGGAATAAAAACCTTATTCTTCTTCGTCGCTGCGGTCGCGGGCGCGTTTCAGCTTCAGCCAGGTTTCGTTTTCCAGGCGTTTCAACTGGGTATCGAAGTCCTCGATGCGGGCGAACAGATGTTTGCGCCGCTCGGTCTTATAACGGGCGACCAGATGACGAAAGCCCAGTTCGGCCAGAACCAGCAGCATCACCCCGCCCGCCGTCATGATGATGAAGGAGGGAATTCGGCCATAGGTGCGATCGATCAGCGTGACCGCGATCCAAAAACCGATGGTCACCAGGGCCGACGCGCCCACCACCAGCAGGCGCTTGGCGGTCAGATCGTGGCGCTTGTCCAACTTGCGGCCTTCGATATCGGCAAAAGCGTTGGCAATCTCGGCCCGCGCCAGTCCCTGCCAGGTTTTGAACGACATGCCCTTGGGATTTTTGGCGTCGCTTTTGCCGTCGCGGATCAACTGCTCCAGCTTGCGCACGATGTAATCGGCGCGTTCCTGCGGCGAAGGGGGCGGGGCCATATTACATCACCAGACCGTCTTGCGGCTTTAAGGGCGGCGGCAGGTCGGGATTGCCCAGGGCGGCTTCCAGATCGCGCTGAATGGTGCGGCTGATGGCGCTCAGCGGCAGATCGTTGGGGGCCAGACCGAACGGTTCTTCGATCTCGTCGCCCAGGGCGTCCAGACCGAAGAAGGTATAGGAAATGATCGCCACCACGAACGGCGTCATAAAGCCGATGGTGTCCACCAGACCAAAGGGCAGGGCGAAGCAATAGATATAGGCCGTGCGGTGCAGCAGCAGGGCGTAGGAAAACGGCAGGGGCGTATTCTTGATGCGCTCGCACCCGGCTTGAATGGCGGCCAGACGGGTTACTTGCCCTTCCATCTGCATCAGCATGATGGGGTCAACCCTTTTGTCCTTCAGGGTCTGGGCCAGATCGGCGCTGACCAGACGCAAGACGGCATCCGGGGCGTTGTGGCTGACCTTGGTCTGTTCCAGATCCTCGGGGCCGAGGTGGGCGGTCAGATCGGCGGTCAGGATCGGCCCGGTGGCGCTGTCGCGTAAGTGATGGCGCAGCGCATGGGTAAAGGCGGTCAGGCGGCGTACCATGCGGTGCGGTTGGCCGTCCTGGTCCTGATGATCGATATAACAGATCATGGCGCGGGCCAGACTGCGGGTTTCGATCACCAACTCGCCCCACAGCTTGCGGCCTTCCCAAAAGCGGTCATAGCTGGCGCTGTTGCGAAAGCCCAGAAAGATCGCCAACGCCAACCCGATCAGGCTGAACGGGATCGGTGTCAGCGTAACTTTGTGGCTGAAGACGGATCCATGAAACAGCGTCACCAGGGTGGCGATACCGACCGTGACCGCCAAGGGGGCCAGGATGCGCGGGACAATCGACCCGGTCATGGTGAAAAACAGGGTCAGGCCGTGGGGGCGTCCGCGGACGATCATGGGGGCTGTCGCTTCTATCAGGAACTTAAGGAAAATGGTCCCAGGGGAACCGCGTTGGGCATATTAATACCCCGACCGGGAAAGGGTGCAATGCCCCTATGCAGGGGTGCATTCCGAATCATCTTGCTTTTCAGGGGCATACTACCCCATATACACGCATCAAATCCTCTTCGGGCTCACCTGCCATTGCGCATCTTGGATGCGGCAATGGCGCGAAAACGGTTAGCAACCACCCAGGGCTACGGGTTCATGACGCCGCATGGCGGCGGGCAGAATGTGCTTTGCACAACTCTGCCGATGAACGCGCCGGCCTGTCCTTGGTGGCCCAGGGCCAGAAGCTTTCCTTCGACGCGCAGCACTGTCGTGCGGGAAAGAATGTAGCTGCGACATCAACGCGCTTTCGGCGGGCTTCCGGCGGTCTACTGGCGCATGGGAATTAAAGAGTTGGCTAAAGAAGATCTGATCGAATTTGACGGCGTTGTGAGCGAAGTTCTGCCTGACGCCCGTTTCCGCGTTACCCTGGAAAGCGGCCATGAAGTGCTGGCTTATACCTCGGGCCGCATGAAGAAGAACCGTATCCGCGTTCTGGCGGGTGATCGCGTCACCGTCGAAATGACCCCTTACGACCTGACCAAGGCGCGCATCAATTTCCGCCACAAGGACGAACGTTCGTCGTCGGCCCCGCCTGCTGGTGCGCACCAGCAGCGTCGTTCGCGATAACGGCGCGAGCTTATGACCTCATTTTCCGATCTCGGCCTGGCCGAGGCTTTGTGTCGTGCCGTAGCCGCTGAAGGCTACAGTACGCCTACGCCTATTCAAACCCAGGCCATTCCGTATGTTCTGAACGGTTCCGATCTTTTGGGCATCGCCCAGACCGGCACCGGCAAAACTGCCGCCTTTTCGCTGCCGGTGCTGCACCGTCTGGCGGCTAACGACATCAAGCCCCAACCCAAGGCCATCCGCGCCCTGATCCTGACCCCGACCCGCGAACTGGCGGTTCAGGTGTTCGACAGCTTCGCCGCCTATGGCCGCAATCTGCGTCTGCGCCGCACCTCGATCTTCGGGGGCGTCGGCATGGGGCCGCAAATCAAGGCTTTGGGCCTTGGCAACGACATCGTGGTTGCCACTCCCGGCCGCCTGATCGATCTGGTGCAGCGCGGTTTTGCCCGCCTGGATCATGTCGAATGTCTGGTGCTGGACGAAGCCGACCGCATGTTGGACATGGGCTTCATCCATGACGTTCGCAAGATCGTCAGCATGGTGCCTTATCGTCGTCAGACTCTGTTCTTCTCGGCGACCATGCCGACTGCGGTGGCCGAACTGGCCGCGACCATGCTGCGCGATCCGCAGCGGGTCGAGGTCACTCCCCAGGCCACCACGGTGGAACGCATCGAACAGCGGGTGATGTTCGTCACCCGCGAAAACAAGCGTTCCCTGCTGGAAGACATCCTGCGTGACGAAGCCGTGGGCCGGGCGATTATTTTCGCCCGTACCAAGCACGGCGCCAACCGTCTGGCCGAGCAATTGGCCAAAAGCGGTCTGGCGGCCGAAGCCATCCATGGCAACAAAAGCCAGAATGCCCGCCAGCGGGCCCTGTCCGACTTTCAGGCGGGCAAGGTGCGCACGCTGGTCGCCACCGATATCGCCGCGCGCGGCATCGATGTGGACGGCGTGACCCACGTCATCAATTACGAACTGCCCAACGAGCCGGAAAGCTATGTGCACCGGATCGGCCGCACCGCCCGTGCGGGTGCCGACGGGGTGGCGGTGTCGTTCTGTGATCTGGACGAACTGGCTTATCTGAAGGCCATCGAAAAGGCGATCCGCCAGCCGGTTCCGGTCGACGATACCCATCCCTATCATGCCGAGGATATCGCCAGCCGCCGCTTTGGCCCCGTGCCCAAGCCGGTGCGTCCGGGCGGCAATCGCGGTCGTGGTGGCAAACCTGCCGGGAATAAGCCTGCCGGCGCCGGTCAGAACCATCTGGGTCCCAAGCCCCAAGGTGGCAAGCCGTCGCGTTCCGGAGCAGGTAAGCCCGGCAAGCCGCAGGGCGTTAAGCCCCAGGGGCAGCGTCCTCAGGGCGGCAACAATCCGCGCCGCCGCGCTGCTGGAACGCCCAAGGCTGCCTGATCGGGTTTCGGCCTTGAAGGCATGAAAATGAAAACGCCGCCTGGATTTTCCAGGCGGCGTTTTTCTTGCGACGCGTGTCCCTTATTTTTATCAGCGTTGGGCGACCGTTACCGGTGCCGCACCCGGCCATTCCTGGGAAACCTGAGTATTGGTCACGTCGGGGAAGCGCACCTTGAGGTCGGTGTTTTCCTGGATCGCGGCGACCGAATGGCCCGAGACGAAGCCCAGCACATGCCCGCCGATCTTGCGGTCTGCCGACACGAAGTGGAAGTGCCAGCCGGGGTTGTTGACGCTGGCCGAAGCCTTAGGGAAGCGGAAACCCACCAGGGTGCCGGTGATGTTTTCGTAATTGTGGCTGACCTGCTGTTCGCGCAGCACATCGGCGATCGGGCGATAGGGTTTGTTTTGCGCCGGTTCACTGCGCACCTTGATGGACTGGAAGTTGCCGTCAATCCGCACGGCGTAAATGCGCGCGGCGTTCAGCGGCAGATTGTCCATGCGGGCCAGGACGGCATCCTGGTTCAACCCTTCGGGGACCAGCATCCGCTTTTGCGCCTTAAAGGGCACCACCACGGCAAACGGGGTGGTGACGCGGGGCGCAACCTGATTGACGCGTCCATCAATCCCGGCCCGATAGACCTGACCATCCAGGACCATCATTTCGCCATCCAGCTTGTCAAAGGTGCCCAACCCAAAGTTACCGTGGGTCAGCAATTCCTTGATGCTCATGGCACCGTCAAAGGCGCCGATGGCCAGATTGGAATGGGTGGAAATCTGAAAAACCTCTTCGGCCGAGGCGGCGGGAACAGAGGCGGACAGTAGAGCTGCGGCAATCAAAAAACGTTTGAACATGATCATCCTCCACGCGTCGTGGTCGGGATATGATCAGCGGAAACCCAGGTTAGCAGCAAGGACATTTTGCCATTTTAGGTGGTATTATTTATTTAATATCGCGTAAAATTTGACACAATTAAAAATTGTCCAGGGTTTCCGCGCCCTTGAACATTATTCATTCTTGAGCAACTGTAAGAATGTTCAGGGGGAATATTTCAGTTGATAACTCGGGTTTCAGAGATATTTCACTGCCGAACCGGGTCAAGCGCGCCATCGACGCCCCTGCCGACGCGCATCAGGCC
>JASLCK010000370.1 GCA_030151865.1 Rhodospirillaceae bacterium
GACGAATGGCTCGGGTGCCATCCGTCAGATTGCCACCACTAGGGCGATGCCCCGGTGAAAGGACATCTTCTTAAATTGGTCCGCGCGTTCAGGGACAAGACCGCGCGGACCCTTAAATCAGGTTTTAACCTTCGAAGCATTCTTCCAGGGTGCGGCGGCCGGGCTTCTTGGCCTGGACCAGCACGGCCATGTTGCCGGGCTTGTGCTGGTTGCGCAGCATCTTCATGTGGGCTTCGGGGATGTCATCCCACGAGAAGACTTCCGACATGCAAGGATCGATGCGCCGTTCGATCACCAACTGGTTGGCCTGGGCCGATTGCAGCAGGTTGGCGAAGTGGCTGCCCTGAATACGCTTCTGGCGCATCCAGACGAAACGGGCGTCAAAGGTCAGGTTGAAGCCGGTGGTGCCGGCGCAGAACACGACCATGCCGCCGCGCTTGACGACATTGCACGACACCGGGAAGGTGGCTTCGCCGGGATGTTCGAAGACGAAATCGACGTCGTTGCCCTTGCCGGTGATGTTCCAGATGGCTTTGCCGAATTCGCGCACCTTGCCCATATAGGCCTTGAATTCCGCCTGATCGCCGTCAACGTCGGGCAGTTGGCCCCAGCAATCGAAGTCCTTGCGGTTGATGACGCCCTTGGCGCCCAGGTTCATCACGAACTCGCGCTTGTCTTCTTCGGAAATCACGCCGATGGCGTTGGCGCCCGACACCGAGATCAGCTGAATGGCCATCGACCCCAGACCGCCCGAGGCACCCCAGACCAGCACATTGTGGCCCGGACGCAGGATATGCGGACGATGGCCGAACAGCATGCGATAAGCGGTCGCCAGGGTCAGCACGTAACAGCCGGATTCTTCCCAGGTCAGATGCTTGGGACGTTCCATCAGCTGCTGGGCCTGAACGCGGGTGAACTGGGCGAACGAGCCATCGGGAGTTTCGTAACCCCAAATGCGCTGGCTGGGCGAGAACATCGGATCGCCGCCGTTGCATTCCTCGTCGTCGCCGTCGGTCTGATTGCAGTGGACGACCACTTCGTCGCCGACCTTCCAGCGCTTGACCTTGCTGCCGACCTTCCAGACGATGCCGGCGGCGTCAGAGCCCGCCACGTGGAATTGGGCCTTGTGGTAGTCGAAGGGCGAGATCGGCTTGCCAAGAGCGGCCCAGACGCCGTTGTAATTGACGCCCGCCGCCATCACCATCACCAGCACGTCGTGGGAGTCGATTTCCGGGGTTTCCACGACTTCGCACAGCATGGCGGTGTTGGGCTGGCCGTGGCGTTCCTTGCGGATCGCCCAGGCGTACATTTTGGCAGGCACATGACCCAGCGGAGGAATCTCGCCGATTTCGTAGAGATCCTTGATGGTCTGGCTGGGGTGGAGGGTGGTCACCTGCGCCGAATCGCTCATCGTCCTCAACTCCTTAGGCGTTAGAGGGGCCGCTTCTTGCGTCCCCGGACGTCTTCACCAATTTGGGGCCAAGATGGGCATCCATCCCGCGTTCCCCGTCCCTGTTGTTCAAGTCTTATCGTTTTGCCGCTTTCTTCGCAATGCACAAAATGATAGTTTCTTTCGTGAGTAGGCGCAATAAGGTAATTTTAGTGCGTCTCTAGCGCAAAAACGCTAGGAATCCCGGATAGTTATGAACGCATGAGTGGAGTTCGCCATGACTGACAAGCCCGCCGCCGACACCCGCAAGGATGCCCCCGCGCGCGAAAAACCGTGGCTTTTCCGCACTTATTCAGGCCATTCGTCGGCTGCCGAGACCAATCATCTGTTCCGCACGAATCTTTCGCGCGGTCAGACTGGTCTGTCGGTGGCGTTCGACCTGCCGACGCAGACCGGGTACGACTCGGATCACGTTTTGGCGCGTGGCGAAGTGGGCAAGGTGGGTGTGCCGATCTGCCATATCGGCGATATGAGCGCGCTGTTCGACGGCATCCCGCTGGAAAAGATGAACACCTCGATGACCATCAACGCGCCCGCGCCTTGGTTGTTGTCGCTCTACATCGCAGCCGCTGAAAAGCAGGGCGCGGCCCGCGCCAGCCTGTCGGGCACCACTCAGAACGACCTGATCAAGGAATACCTGTCGCGCGGAACCTATATCTTCCCGCCGGAACCGTCCTTGAAGCTGACCACCGACGTCATCGCCTTTACCTATCGGGAAGTGCCGAAGTGGAACCCGATGAACGTCTGTTCGTACCACTTGCAGGAAGCGGGCGCGACGCCGGAACAGGAACTGGCCTATGCCCTGGCCACCGCCATCGCCGTGCTGGACCGCGTCAAGGCGTCGGGTCAGGTGCCGACCGCTGCCGAATTCGAACAGGTGGTGGGCCGCATCAGCTTCTTCGTCAATGCGGGCATCCGCTTTGTCACCGAACTTTGCAAGATGCGTGCGTTCTGCGAGCTGTGGGATGAAATCTGCCGCGAACGCTATGGCGTTCAGGATGAAAAGATGCGCCGCTTCCGCTATGGCGTGCAGGTCAACAGCCTGGGCCTGACGGAACAGCAGCCGGAAAACAACGTCTATCGCATTCTGCTGGAAATGCTGGCGGTGGTGTTGTCCAAGAACGCCCGCGCCCGCGCCGTCCAGCTTCCCGCCTGGAACGAAGCGTTGGGTCTGCCGCGTCCTTGGGATCAGCAATGGTCACTGCGCCTGCAACAGATCGTCGCTTACGAGACCGATCTTTTGGAATTCGGCGACATCTTCGACGGGTCGGCAGAAATCACCCGCAAGGTGGAAGAGCTGAAGGCCCAGGCCCGTGAAGAACTGGCCCGTATCGACGCCATGGGCGGCGCGGTGGCGGCGGTCGAGTCGAGCTACATGAAGCAGAAGCTGGTGGAGAGCAACACCCGCCGTCTGGGGGCCATCGAATCGGGCGAACAGACCGTGGTGGGCGTCAACAAGTTCATCGACGGCGCGCCCAGCCCGCTGACCGCTGGCGATGGCGCCATCATGACCGTGGACGCCAAGGCCGAGGCCGAACAGGTCGAACGTCTGAAGGCTTGGCGCGATGGCCGCGACAACAAGATCGTCGCTGCCGCCGTGGAAAACCTGAAGGCCGCCGCCCGTGAAGGCCGCAACATCATGGAACCGTCGATCGCCTGCGCCCATGCCGGCGTCACCGGCGGCGAGTGGGCCCAGACCCTGCGCGAGATTTACGGCGAATACCGCGCCCCCACCGGGGTCGGCCGCGCCGCGAGCTTGGGTTCGGGCGAAAAGATGCAGGGCGTGCGCGCCAAGGTCGAGCAGGTCAGCGACAAGCTGGGACGGCGCGTCAAGATGCTGGTGGGCAAGCCGGGTCTGGACGGCCATTCCAACGGGGCCGAACAGATCGCGGTCCGTGCCCGCGATGCCGGGATGGAAGTGGTCTATGAAGGCATCCGCCTGACCCCCGCCCAGATCGTCAATGCGGCGTTGGAAGAAGGCGTGCATGTGGTCGGCCTGTCGATCCTGTCGGGCAGCCACATCCCGCTGGTGACTGAAGTGCTGGAACGCATGAAGGCCGCCGGTCTGGACGATATTCCCGTCGTGGCGGGCGGCATCATCCCGCCGGAAGACGAAAAGACCCTGCTGGAAGCCGGATGCGCCCGCATCTATACGCCCAAGGATTACGACCTGACCGCCATCATGGGCGATATCGTCGAGATCGTTGCCAGCCGGGCCGCATAACGCAGTCTGTCGGACCAAAGTCTTCAGTAAGGGCCGGGAAGAACTCTTCCCGGCCTTTTGCTTTGGTCGGGCGATTATGAACGCTTGTCCATGTTTGTCGGCTGTGCTGTGTTCGCCCTTTCGCCGACCCGGCTTTTTTTGAACAGTGCGACGTGACCGATTTTGCCGCAGGGTGGGGACCCGAGAGGCAGGGGGAAGCGCGGTGTACAGGTCTTTCTTACGGTTCGTGCTGTCCCGTCCGGGGCAGTTCATGGCGCAAGGGCTTTTGCTGTCGATGAGCGTGGTTTACGGCTCGTCCCTGGCGGTGTCCCTGTTTTTGGCCAATGCCGGTTCGGCGGCGCTGCCGGTCTTTTATCTTCTGTTCGCAGCGCTTTCGATCCCGCTGTCGCTGCTGTTTTCCGGCTGTATCGACCGCTGGCCGCGCCGGATCATTCTGGCGGCGGTGATGATCGTCTATATGGTGGCGGCCCCTTTGGCGTCGTTGTCTTTGTCGCTGGGGGCGGCGGGATGTTTCCTGCTCTATTGCGTCGCCAGCATTTGCGAGCAAATGCTCTATGGGGTGTTTTACATCTTCCTGGGCGATTATTTCACCGTGATCGAGAACAAGCGGATCAGCGGGCAGGTCACCATTGCCCTGGCGGCAGGCGCGATGCTGGGGGCTGGGCTGGTGTCCCTGGCCACCCATCTGGTGGCGCCGCGCACCGCTTATCTGGCCTTGCCGGTCCTGGTGCTGGCGACTTTGGCGCATCTGTTCTGGCTGACCCGGCGGGAAGCGCCGCTGGATGAATGCGAAAGCGCCGCCGAAGACGGTATCTGGGACAGTCTGAAAAGCCTGCCCAGCCTGTCGCGCCGCCATCCCATCGTGCTGGCCATGGCGGCGGCGATGTTCGCCAATGTCTCGGTTTTGTGCCTGATGGAATATGAAGCCTTTTCGCTTTATACGGTTTCCTATCCTGACGAAGCGACGTTGGCGCCGTTCATGGCGATGATGGGCGCGGCGGTCGAGGTGATTGGCGTCCTGCTGGTTTTCTGCCTGTTCGAGCCGTTGGTTCCCCGTCTGGGGGTGGCGCGGATGACCCTGATCCCGCCTGCCATCAATCTGGCGTCGTTTGCGGTGTTGGCGCTGGCCCCCTGTCTGGCGTCGGGCATGCTGGCGCATGTCAATTACTCCCCCCTGAAATACAGCCTGAGCGCACCGCTGTTCGCGCTGATCTATAACGCCGTGCCCCATCGTTTTGCCGGGCGGGTCAGGGTGATCAATGACGGGGTCGTGTATCCCCTGGCATTGGCTGTGTCGGGCGGTCTGCTGTTGGCGGTGCAACAGGGGCTGAGCTTGTCCCAGGTGGCGCTGATCGGTCTGGTTCTGGCCTTGCTGTATGGCGCGGCGCAATGGGGCGTGGGGCGTCAATATCTGCACAGCCTGATGGAGATGCTGCGCAACGGCGCGGTCGAGTTGGATAAGGTCGGGCGCGGGTTAAAGCTGCCGGACGAGTATCAGGCCGATATCCGCACCATGCTGGACAGCAACCAGCCCGACGATGTGGCGATGGGGTTGGAACTGGCGATCCGCAGCGATGTCGCCTTGTCGGTCAAGGCGGTGGAACGGGCCTTGCCGTTGCTGTCGGTCGATCTGGCCCGGCATATTCTGGAACCACTGGCGGTCAGCGGGCAGGGGCAGGGGCTGTTTACGGCGCTGTCTACGGCCAAAACGGCCGTGGTGCGCGCCCGCGCCCTGGAAGCGATGGCGTTGGGGCCGCGGCATGCCGCCCAAGCCGTGGCGCGGCGTTTGTCATCCGACCCTGACGACAGCGTGCGGGCTGCGGCGCTGGCCTTGCTGGATCCCGGCGCTTTACCGTCCGGTCTGGGCGAAGACGCTGCTTTGACGGCCTTGTGCGTTCTGCGTTCTTTGCGGGCGCAACGCCTGCCTGGGGGGCTGACCGGCCATCCGGCCCCCAGGGTGCGGGCCGAGGCTTTGGCGGTGCTGGCCGCCATGGGGGCGGCGGCGGAAAATCTGGACCTGGCCATGGCCTTGAGCACGGATGCTGATGCCGGGGTGCGGGCCAATGCGGTCACGCTGGCCGTGCGGTTGATCGATGATGCGGAGCTGTCCGCTTTGGCGGACCGGGCGTTCAGCGATCCCCAGCCGGAAGTGCGTCGGGCCGTCGCCCTGGCCGCCGGGCGGCGCGGCGGGGCCGGGTTGCTTTGGCTGGCCGGGCAGTTGCGGCAGAGCGAGGGCGAAGCGGTCGGGGCGCTGCTGGACGGTCTGGCGGCGGCAGGGGGCAAGGCGGCCGATGGAATTTTGTTTGATTGGCTGTCGGATCGGGTTTTTCCCCGCGTCGAGCAGGCCTTGGCGGCACTCAGGCGCCTGCCCGCCCGCCGTCCCGCCTGGGAACCGCTGCGTCTGGCTTTGGACGACGAGATCGCCGCCGCCGTGCAAACGGTTCTGCGGGCCTTATCGGCGCTGGGCTATAACCGGGTGCTGACCCTGGTGCGGATCGCCCTGAAAAGCGACGATGTGCGCGCCCGTGCCAATGCCCTGGAAACATTGTCATCCCTGGAGCATCGCCATTATGTCGCGCCGTTGTTGCCGTTTTTGGAACGCCGCGACAGCGCCCGGTCAGACCTGGCTTTTTCCCTGGATGATGCCCGTGCGCTGCTTGTTGAGCTGTTTGGCTCGGCCTCGCCCTATATTCAGGCGGCGGCGCTGGGGGCGTGGCGGGCCGAATTCACTCCGCCGCCACCGGTCGAAACCGCCGCCCTGGCCCCCTTGGCGCTTGAAACCGTGCGGTGCCAGAATGCGTCGCCGGTTCCGGCTTGTTATGACCCGGTTTGCTATGACAAGGACGTTCCGATGAACCGTCTCGCCTTTTTGAAATCCGTCCCGCTGTTTTCGGAAATGACTTTGGATCAATTGCTGGCGGTGGACGGGGCCATGGAGCGGGAAAGCTTCCTGCCCGGCGAAGTCATCGTGGCCGAGGGCGATGTGGGCGATAAGCTTTATCTGCTGGCCGAGGGCGCGGTGGTGGTGCGCAAGGGCATGCCCGATGGCGGACAGAAAGAACTGGCGCGCCTGTCGCCCGGTCAGTTGTTCGGCGAAATGGCGCTGTTCGACGATGACCGCCGATCGGCGAGCGTTGCGGCGCTGGATGCCACGCTGCTGCTGTCGCTGTCGCGCCAACGCTTTCACAGCCTGGCCCGTCAGCAGCCCGATCTGCCCTTGCAAATCTGCAAGGTCCTGGTCGGACGGCTGCGCCAGGCAATCGCCTGAGCGGATAAAAAAATCCCTTCCCGACGGACTTCGGGAAGGGACTTGCATCCAAGATGATCGGAAAAATCCGTTAAGCGTTGTCTGCCGCGGCTGCCGCAGCGGCGGCGGCGCGCTTTTGCTTGGCCAGCCAATCGAACACCTGCGGCGCGATGGCCTTGCAGGTCAACTGGGCGGAAATCGCCAACTGTTCCTTTTCCTGGGTCAGGTGCAGCAGGCTTTCCACCAGCTTGCGCAAGACGTCCTTGGCAAAGGCGGGCTGCGACAGAACCTGCGAGACGCGTTCGCCAAAAGCGTACTTCATCGCGGCGACCAGAACGCCCGCCTTATCGATGTTCAGGCGCTGCATTTCTTCCAGATTTTCGGCGGCGATATAGGTCAGAACGTCGCCATAGGTCTTGGCCAGCGGCTTGTCGAGTGAGGCGCAGACCATGAAGAAAGCTTTTTCGCGGGCAAAGAAGTTCCAGGCATTGTCGCCCAGCATGGTGCGGTAAAAGCCGTACATGTCCTTGTTCCACTGCGAGATACCGCCGATGGCGGCGGGGCGGTGGGACAGCATGTCGTGGAATTCGTCGCCCACCAGACCCTTGGCCTTTTTCAGGGTGGCCTGGTCGAAATGGGACAGATCGCGGATGTTCTGGGCGTCGTTCAGGGCCAGGATGCCGTCTTCGATTTCCAGCAACTGGGCGGAATTCAGCAGGGCGAAGGCGGGCAGCAGCGGCAATTGCCAGTCAAAGGCCATATAGCGGCTGATTTCACGCACCTTGCGTTCGTCAAAGCCGCCGCCGGTCTTGCGCTCCACCTGCTCGGTCTTCTTGAAGAACAAGAAGCGGGTGGTGGTGCGGGTTTCGGTGATGACGCCTTCTTCTTCCTTGGAATCCTGTTCCAGGTAATAGCGGGCGCAGGTCTTGACCAAAAGCTGCTGCACCTGGGCCAGGGTCACGCCGCAGGCCAGTTCACCGTCTTCCGCCGTGACCGGTTCGCCGTTCTTATCGACGACGATCTTGTCGGCCAGACGCGGATTCTTCCGATAGGCCTGGATGAAGCCGTACAGAATATCGGGGTCGTGGATGGTGTCCTGGTAGGAGACAGCACTGTCCAGCAGGTTGGCGGCCTGAAAGACCTCCATCACCTTTTTGACGCCGTCAATAATGCCTCTCTTCGCCTCTGTGCTCAGATCGACGGAAGGCGGAAGCTCATATGTTGCCATAATCCCAGTTCCAGGCCACGAACGGATGAAAAAAATCGCCCTATTGTCGTTTCGGGTCAATAGCTTTGTGCAAATCTTCATCCAACAGTGAAGATAAGCGTCCGATTGATTTCAACCGTGAGCGTGCCAGATCCAGGTCAATTCATGCTTGTTGTGCGCCAAATGTCTCAGTTCAGACCCGGGTATGGCGGCAAATTCGCGGGCGGCGGCATGATCGGTTTCACCCTGAAATTTCAGGGTGCACAGCATGTGCTTGGCCAATCCGGCATCCATCCAGCGCTTGACCAGATGCAGCAGCCTGGACGGATAGCAGATGATGTCCGAACACAGCCAGTCCACCGGACCGACCTGCGACGGCTCCAGGCCAAAGGCGCTTTGCTGCAAGCTTTGCACACGGGGCAGGGCGGCGATTTTCGGGTCCAGGGGCGCTTTATCGACGCTGATGACGCTGGCCCCCAATTCGTGCAGAACCCAGGTCCAGCCGCCGGGCGAGGCCCCCAGATCGACGCACAGATCGCCGGGGCCGGGCTTGATGTCGGTAACGGTAAAGGCGTCCCACAGCTTCAGATAGGCGCGGTTGGGCGGGGTTTCCTTGTCTTGCAGGAACTCCACCTCGCCATTGACGAAGGGGCTGGAACAGCGCGGCGCGGCCAGCAGGGTGGTTTCGTCCAGCAGACACCAAGACCCCAGGGGCGAGGTCGGGCGCGGCGCGCCGAAGGCCAGCGGGCGGGCTTTGACCGGCGGCAGCTTCTCGACGATCAGGCCGGTGCGGCGGTGCAGGTGAAAGGCATAGGCCGCCCAGTTGCGCTGGATCGCCTTTAACTGCCGGGCGGCATCACCGATCGAGGCGATCTTGATAATCACCGGATCCAACCAGACATTCTGCGCCCAGGCGGCAGGACGGGGCGGGCCGTCGGCCAGCACCAGGCGGCCATGCAGGTCGCGCACCTCGCCCAATTCGGCGATCAGGTCGTTGACGCAGTCTTCCTGCGCCAGATAGGCGGTGTAGCCCGCGCTTTCAGGGGCGGGCGGGGGGGCGATGGGGTCCATGAACGGCGGCGTCAGGAATTGGCGAAGGCGCAAGCCCCGCCCTGACAGCCGCTGACCGGACAGCCGGGATGGACCGGGGCCGTCTTGGCCGTCGCCTTGGCGACATTGGGGGCCATGATGGTCTTGCTGATCTGGGTATCGCCGCATTCCGGGCAGGCGATTTCACCCGCCGGGGCCTTGGCGTCATAATCGGCCGAGTTCGAGAACCATTCCTCGAACACATGGTCGTGGCTGCATTGCAGGGTATAGCGGATCATCGTTGGCGTTCCATCGCGGTTTGCCTGGGTTCTAGCCACCATCCGGGGGCGGCGTCAAGTCGGCCCTGGCGCGGGGCTTATCCGAACAGCGATTTGCGCATGCTGGAAAACAGCTTGCCCAGCGGCGTGGCGTCGATGTCGGCGGGGATTTCCAACGCCCCTTGCTGGAACGATCCATCGGTAGCTTCGCGCCGGGCATGGTCTACGCCGAGGGCAGGCGGCAATTCACCGCGAATGACGTTGGTGGGCGGCATCGCCCCTTCGATATGGTCGGCGCTGTTGGCCGGATCGGTATAAGCCACCTGATGGCGCGAGGAATCTTCCGGCTCGTGCGGGGCGGGGACGTTCTGCGGCATATAGGCGGGCGGCCATTGTCCGGTTTCGAACGGCCAATGGGTATCGCCCTGGCCCGCTTTGCCGCCCTTGGCCTGCACCGCGTGGGTTTTGCCATGGGCCTGGGGCTGCGCGTTCACCTTGCGGGTGGTCTCGGCGGGCGTGACCGTGTCGGCGGTGCTGGCTGGGGTCAGGGGTGGCGTCAGGGGCTGCGGCGCACTTGCTGGGACGGGTGCCGGGATGGGGGCAGGGGCTGTCGTGGGCGTTTGCTCGCCAATCGCCAGA
>JASLCK010000074.1 GCA_030151865.1 Rhodospirillaceae bacterium
GACAAGCCCGAGCGGCGCTTGAGCCTGGCTGGCACCGGAGGTGCCGCCGCCAGAGGCATTAACGAGAACTGTTTCCGTTTGAACGGAAACAGTTCTAGTCCAGCGTTTGCCGGTACCGCCGCAGGGCCAGCAGGCTGACCGCCAGCAAAATGCCGCTCAAGGCCGCCAATTCCACCGCGACTTCCGTCAGACCGTTGCCCTTCAGCATGATGCCGCGCACCACCCGCAGGAAATGGGTCAGCGGCAGGACCTCACCGATGGTCTGGGCCCAATCAGGCATACCGCGATAGGGAAACATGAAGCCCGACAACAAGATGTTGGGCAGGAAATAGAAAAAACCCATCTGCATGGCCTGCAACTGATTGCGGGCGATGGTGGAAAAGGTGAACCCCACCGCCAGATTGGTGGCGATGAACAACACCGACGCCGCCAGCAGCAGGGTCAAGCTGCCTTCCATCGGGACGGAAAAGATGATCCAGGCCCCAGTCAGGATCAGCGCCACCTGGATATAGCCCACCAGCACATAAGGGGTGATCTTGCCCAGCATCACCTCGACCGGACGCAAGGGCATGACCAACAGACTTTCCATGGTGCCGCGTTCGCGTTCGCGGGTCATGGCCAGCCCGGTCATGATCACCATGGTCATGGTCAAAACCACCCCCATCAGGCCGGGCACCACATTGTATTGGGATATCCCTTCCTGGTTATAGCGACGGTGCAGCCGCAACTCGAACGGCGCCGGGCCGGGCTTCAGCTTGGTCAAACCGCCCGTCAGATCACGGGCCAAGGCCTCGCCCGAGACTTGGCTCAGCGCCCCCAGCGCGTTGGACGTCGCTGCCGGATCGGTGGCGTCGGCTTCGATCAACAAAGCCGGGCGATCGCCGCGCGCCACGTCGCGGGTAAAGTTGGCCGGAATCGACACCACGAACTGCACCACCCCTTCAGCCAGCATGCGGTCGGCCTCGGCCTCGCTGTTGGCTTCGGCGACAACCTTGTAATAGCCGGACGCCTGCATCGCCGCCACCAACGAGCGGCCGAACATGGCGCGGTCGGCGTCCAGCACCACCGTCGGCAACCCCTTGGGATCGGAATTGATGGCAAAGCCGAACAGCACCAACTGCATGACCGGAATCCCCACCATCATGGCGAAGGTCAGCCGGTCGCGGCGCATCTGGATGAATTCCTTGACCATCATCGCCGCCAACCGCGACAGGGAAAAGCGCGCGCTCATGGTTTTCCTCCCGCAACAGATGGGGTGGAGGCGGACGGGCTGAAATTGTCCTGTGATCCGGCCATCAGATGGATGAAAACATCTTCCAGCGTCGGGGCGTCGTCCTGCCACAAAAACCCAGGCTCGGCCCGGAACGGCTGCAAAGCTGCCGCCAAGGCGGCTGCATCGGCACCGCCCACATGCAGGGCAGCCCCAAACGGCGCGATCAGGTCCACCCCCGCCAGCCCTTTCAGACGACGCGACAGGTCGGCCAAGCGTCCCGGCTGATCCGACGACACCGTGACGCACGACAATCCCGCCGCCGCGATCACCTGCCCCACCGTGCCTTCGGCCAGCAATCGGCCATAAGCGATATAGGCGATGCGGTGGCAGCGTTCGGCTTCGTCCATATAATGGGTGGACACCAGCACCGTCAGACCATCGGCGGCCAGGGCGTGGATCTGATCCCAGAACTCGCGCCGCGCCTTGGGGTCCACCCCGGCGGTGGGCTCGTCCAACAGCAACAGACGGGGCTGGTGCAGCACACAGGCGGCCAGCGCCAGACGCTGCTTCCAGCCGCCCGACAACTCGCCCGCCAATTGCCGCCGCCGCGCCGTCAGCCCCAGCCGGTCCAACGCCTGATCCACCAGACGGCGACGGTCGGGCAGACCATGCACATGGGCGACGAAGTCCAGGTTTTCGGCGATCGACAAATCCTCGTAGAGCGAGAATTTCTGCGTCATATAGCCGATCTGCCGTTTGATCGCGGCCGCCTGGGTCAGAATGTCCAACCCCAGGCAGGTTCCCTGCCCGCCATCGGGGGTCAGCAGCCCGCACAACATGCGGATAGTGGTGGTCTTGCCCGATCCGTTCGGCCCCAAAAAGCCGACGATCCGCCCGGCGGGCACCGTCAGGGTCAGATCATCGACCACCTTGCGCGTCCCGAAAATCTTGGTCAGGCCGGTGACGCTGATGGCCGGGGCGGCGTCCGCCCCAACTGATGGAGGGGCCGGGGCGCTCATGATCCACCCGCCGCCTGCGACAGCCGCACCGTCACCGGCTGGCCAGGATGCAGCACCGGGGCAACATCGCGCGGCGTCGCTTCCACCAGGAAGACCAGCTTATCCTTGCCTTCCCGCGAATAGAGCACCGGCGGGGCATAGCTGGCTTCGGGCGCGACATAGGTTATGCGGGCCGTCAGACCATCGGCGCAGCCGCCGCAACGCACCCCGATCACCGAGCCCAAGGGAACGCGGGCCAATTTTTGCGGCGGCAGATAAAAGCGCAGCCGCACATTGCCGGGCGGCAACAGGGTCAGAACCGGCTGACCCGCCGCCACCTGTTCGCCGGGACGGAACAACACGTCATCGACCATGGCATCCTGGGGAGCCAAAGCGCGGCGTTGGTCCAGCCGCCATTGCGCCTGATCGACCGCGGCTTGGGCCGCCCGCACCGCCGCTTGGGCAGCGGCGATTTCGGCATCGCGCCCACCTTCGTGGGCAAAGGCGATCTGCGCCGTCAGTTCCGCCACCCGCCCCCGGTCGCGGTCCACCGCTGAACGGGCCTGATCGACCTGTTCGCGTGAAGCAAAATCAGACTTGGACAATTCTTCCTGGCGCTTCAGTTGCACCAGCGACAGCCGCAAACTGGCTTCGGCCTGATCGCGCTGGGCCTCCAGCGCTTTGATTTCCAACAGCCGCCGCCCGGTCAGCAGGTTGTCGCGCTGGCGCACCGCCTGATCCAGTTGCGCCTGGGCCTGGGCCAGACCGGCCTTTTCGGCATCGGCATCCAGGCTGAACAATTCCTGCCCCTGGCGGACCAAAGCGCCGCGATCCACCGCCAAGCTGGACACCTGACCGGACAGGGGCAGCCCCACATGCAGATAATCGCCTTCGACATAGCCTTGCACGCTGTCGGCGTCATCGCCGCCGCAGCCTGTCAGCACCAGAACAGCGGCCATGACCGCGAAGCAGGATGATTTCATGGCGTCCCCCTGACCAACAGACCGTTCAGCAACACACGCAGGATTTCATCGGCGAAGGCGTCCGGATCCAACAACCGCCCGGCCGCCACCCCCAATCCATGGTTCCAGATGGCCGACAACAGGCAGGGCGCAATCATCACCATGGGCGTCAACGGGCCGACGGGGGCGAATTCCCCACTTTCAACGCCGCGCCGCAGCACATCGCCAATCATCGACAGGCCGCGCCCGACCACTTCCTCCACATAGAACTTGGCCAGATCGGGAAAGTTCCCCGCCTCGGCCACCACCATCTTGGGCAACAGCCCGGCCTTGGTGCCGGTCAGCACCCGAATGACGGCGCGCACCAGCTTTTCCAACAGCGGCGCCACCGGCCCCTGATGCTGCTGCACCATGCTCTCGAAGCGGTCCAGATTG
>JASLCK010000381.1 GCA_030151865.1 Rhodospirillaceae bacterium
AGGCCATGGGCGGGATGGGTGGTGACGACGGCGGTGGGCACATCGTCGGGCTGATTGTCAGCGGCCAAGCAGAATTCAGGCCGCACACCGGGGGCGATCACCGCCAGCGGCAGGTTGCCCTTGTCCTTGAAGCCCTGAGTCTGAGCCAGCCCCTGAAAGACGATGGCCGGGGTAAAGCTGTCCAAAGCCTTGCGCGCCAGTTCCAACTGGCGGCCCGACGCCGTGGCCCACAGCACCCGACGCCCGGACAGGCGCACCGACCCCAGCAGGGACGGCTTTCGAAACGCCACCAGAACATCGGTCTTGGCGGGAAAGTCCTTGTCCAGGGTTTCCCAATGCGCGCCTTCGATCACCAGCGGAAAACGGGCGCGGTTATAGACGTGGACATCGTGCCCGCGCCGCACCAGCGCGCCCGCCAGACTGGCGAACGCCTTTTCCGCCCCGCCCAGCGGGCGGTTGGCCGGAGAAAAGCCGTCAAAGGAGATGGAGTCATCGACCAGCGTGATATGCATGGGGCTTTTATAAGGCCCCGCCCGCAAGCGGGCAAGCATCGCCACACGGAAATCAACGTCCACTGCACAAACGCCCCCTTGCCTAAACCTGGGTCCTGTCCCAAGTTTGCATACAACTGCTATGACTTTTCAGTGGCACAGCCAAATGACCCAGCGTTTTTATGCCCCCCTGCCCCAGCGCGCCGTGATCGCAGTGACCGGTGATGACCGTGTCGCCTTTCTGCAAGGGCTGGTGTCTTGCGATGTAACCAAAGCCAGCCCGGAACAGGCGCTGTACGGGGCTTTTCTGACGCCGCAGGGAAAATTCCTGCACGAATTCTTTCTGGTGCAGGTGGGCGACACGCTGTTCCTGGACACCGAAGCCGCCCGCCGCGCCGATTTCGCCAAGCGGCTTAACCTTTACAAGCTGCGCAGCAAGGTTGCCATCAGCCAACCCGACGATCTGGCGGTCTACGCCCTGTGGGGCGACAAGGCGGCTCTGATTCCGGGGCTGACATCGTTCGTCGATCCCCGCCTGCCCCAGGCCGGGCTGCGGGCCATCGTCACCAAAGGAACGGATGATCAGGTTCCCGCCTTTGACGCCGCCGGATTTACTTTAAGCGACGCCGCCCACTGGGATGCCTTGCGCATTGGCCTGGGCCTGCCCGATGGCAGCCGCGACATGACCCCTGAAAAGGCCATCCTGCTGGAAAACGGCTTTGACGAACTGGCGGGCGTCGATTTCCAAAAGGGCTGCTATATGGGCCAGGAACTGACGGCCCGCACCAAATATCGCGGCCTGATCAAAAAGCGCCTGATGCCGGTCGAAATCGACGGCCCCACCCCCGAGCCGGGGGCCGAAATCACCCTGAACGGCGAGGAAGCGGGCGAAATGCGCAGCGCCCAGGGTCATATCGGTCTGGCCCTGATCCGTCTGGCCCAATGGCGCAAATCCCAGGCCGACGGTCAGCCCCTGCAAGCGGGCGAAACCATTTTGCGCCCCAGCCGCCCCGACTGGGCCGTCTTTCCGGAAACCGAGGATTAGGCTTGGGTAAATAAGCGTTCCCTAAATATCCATATGGATAATTTTACGCAAAAGTAATATGCTTTTCAGGATATTAACGCCCCGCGCAAGGTCCCTGCCTTGGGCGATAATCCTGGTCTTTGCGTCATGTCCTGGTTTTCCCTGCGCCCCTTTCTGCCCGCCGCCGGACTGGCCGTTCTTGGCCTGCTGTGGGTTTGCGGGCTGACCGTCTGGCCCCGTGACGGCCAGCCTGTCGCGGCCTTTTTCTGGCCTCTTGGCAGCGATGCAGCCACCCTGGGCGCTACATCCCAGGCCGGGGCCGAAGCCGTTCTGGCCTTTGGCAACTGGCCGGGCGTGGTTCTGGCCCATTCCAGCAATCCCGATTTTGTCGCGCGCCTTTATCAAGGCGGCGCGATGCTTGTGCTGCGCGCCCCCGCCAACAGCGGCTGCATGAGCAATTAGCCATCATCAAGCAAGAACAACGAGGTCGCCGCCCATGTCCGATATTTCTCAAATCCGCGCCCAGGTGGAACGTTATCTGGTTCTGTATCTGTGGCTGCATGTGCCCCTGGTCGCCCTGGTTGGCGGTTTGGCGGGCAATGGCTGGATGATGCCGACCCTGGGCGCCCTGCTGTTGGTGGGCGGGGCCACCCTGACCTGGAAAGCGGCCCCCAACAGCGACAGCACCCGTTACGCCATTTCAGTGGTGTTGATGGCGCTGGTCGGGTTGCTGGTCTATGACCTGGACGGCCATGCCTGGCAAATCGACATGCACATGTATTTCTTTGCCGCCTTGGCGATGCTGACGGCCTTTTGCGACTGGAAAGCCCTGGTGGCCGCCGCCGCCACGGTGGCGCTGCATCATCTGATCTTGAATTTTGCCTATCCCGCCGCGGTTTTCCCCGGTGGCGGAGCCTTTGGCCGGGTGCTGCTGCATGCCGTCATCCTGATCGGACAGACCGTGGTGTTAGGCTGGGTGGCCTATCGCCTGACCCTGGCCCTTGATCAGTCGCAAACCGCCGTGTCCCAAGCCAATGCCGCCAAGGATGCCGCCGCCCAGGCTGCCACCGAACGCGACCGCCTGACCCAAGACAGCATCGCCCAGCGCAAACAGGACATGGTGGCGTTGTCCGATCACCTGCAAAACGCCATTGGCCGTCTGGTTACCGGGTTGACGGCGGGGGCCGAACATTCGCGCGACTCCGCCGAGGAGGTCTCGGGCCGCCTGTCGCAAATGGCCAATCGACTGTCGGACGCCACCACCAGCGCCCAGATCATGACCAGCAATTCAGAAACCGTCGCCTCGGCCGCCGAGGAACTGTCGGCCAGCGTGCGCGAGGTCAATCGCCTGATCGAGCAGTCCAGCACCATGGCCGCCAGCGCCGTGTCGCAGGTGCAGCGCACCAACGAAACCGTGGAGAGCCTAGCCTCTGCGGCACACCGCATCGGGGATGTGGTCAACCTGATTCAAGACATCGCCAGCCAGACCAACCTGCTGGCCCTGAATGCCACCATCGAAGCGGCGCGCGCCGGTGAAGCGGGCAAAGGCTTTGCCGTGGTCGCCAACGAGGTCAAACATCTGGCCAACCAGACCGCCAAGGCGACCGAGGAAATCAGCGCCCAAATCGCGGAAATCCAAACCGCCACGGGCGGGGCCGTGACCGCCATCCGCGAAATCGGCGGCAGCATCGGCAGCATCGAGCAGGCCATTTCCACCATCGCCGGATCGGCCACCAGCCAGGGGGCGGCCATCGACGCCATTGCCCGCAGCGCCCAGGAAGCGGCTGGCGTGGTGGAAACCGTCAGCGACAATATTCAGCAGGTCACCGTGGCGGCGGAAGCCTTGACCGCCCTGTCCCATGGCCGCACCAGCGACGCCATGCAGATGGCCGAACAGGCGGAAAGCCTGGCCAAGCAGGTGGAATCCGTGGTGAGCGAAATCCGTCAGGGATAAACCCGCGCGGCGCTTGAGCCCTGAAAAAGCGGAGCTTTTTCGTTCATGCACAAACTTAGAATGCTTCAGCTTTAAGCTGAAGCATTCTAAGGGCGGGGACCAATTCCCCGCCCTGTCTTTTTGCCCAGGCGCCAAAGATCAATCGGCGAACAGTTCGGCCTCGATATCTCCCAGATCGACCGGGCGGATAAAGTTTTCCAGGCGGCTGTTGGTGGGGTGGATCGCATCCCAGGCGTCGGCCTGACTGACGATGGTGGTCAGCGCGCAGGTTGGGTATTTGTCGCGCAGCCGTGCCAGATGGGGCGCGGCCTGACCCGCTGCCGCATCATCGTCGCCATGATCGCCCAGATGCAGGGCTAACCGCTCCAGCCCTGGATTATGGCCGATCAGCAGCACTTCGGCTGGCAGCGGCGGCAATTCGGCGATACGGGCGACCAGCGTCTGACGGCTGGCTTCGTAAATCCGTTCGTCAAAGGTGACGCGGGCATCGCCCAGCACCGGGGCCAGCAATTCAAAGGTTTGGCGGGTCCGCCGCGCGGGCGAGCACAACACCAGTTGCGGCTGAATGCCGCTGCGACGGAAATATTCGGCCATCAGCTTGGCCGCCTTACGCCCGCGCTTGTTCAGCGGACGCTGAAAATCCTCCAGGCTGGGATCGTCCCAACTGGATTTGGCGTGGCGCAGCAAATAAAGCGTCTTCATAGCCCGTCCCCCCTTATGCCATGCGGCAAGTCCTGGACAATCGTCTTAAGGCTAACGGCTGGATTGTTGCGGTCTGGTTACATCGCACCCCGCAGCCATGACATCGTCCCTACAAGGATATATAAAGGGTTTCACCTGAGCCATGAATGGGATGGGAGTTTAAAGTTGAGTGACATCGTAGCCACCGAGACCACCGAGACCCCTGCCGTTCAGGTTCCCGCCATCGATATCCATTCGACGGAACGGTTCATCAACCGCGAACTGTCCTGGCTGGCCTTCAACACCCGCGTGCTGGAAGAAGCCGACAATGTCTCGCATCCCCTGCTGGAACGTCTGCGCTTCCTGTCGATCTCGGCCGCCAATCTGGACGAGTTTTATATGGTGCGCGTCGCCGGTCTGAAGGGCCAGGTTCACAACAACGTCAATTCCACCAGCCAGGACGGCCTGACCCCGGCCCAGCAGTTGATCGCCATCAACCGCGCCGCCGGTGATCTTTTGGACCAGCAGCAGGATTGCTGGCGTCGTCTGCGCATCGAACTGCGCGATGCCGGGATCGCCGTCATCGATGATTCGGAACTGACCCGCAATGACCGCAAATGGCTGGAAACCCGCTTTGTCGAGCATGTGTTTCCGGTTCTGACGCCGCTGGCCATCGATCCGGCCCACCCCTTCCCCTTCATCCCCAACCTGGGCTTCGCCATGGTGCTGCACCTGACCCGTCTGGATGACGGCGAAGTGATGCGCGCCCTGCTGCCCCTGCCCCATCAGATCGAACGCTTCATCCGCCTGCCGGGCGAGGCGATCCGTTATCTGCCGCTGGAAGACATGGTTGGGCTGTTCCTGGACAAGCTGTTCCCCGGCTTCCGGGTCGATGGTCTGGGGCTGTTCCGGGTCATCCGCGATTCCGAAATGGAAATCGACGAAGAAGCGGAAGATCTGGTGCGGGTGTTCGAGTCCGCCCTGAAGCGCCGCCGTCGCGGCCATTGCATCCGCCTGACGGTCAATGCGGAAATCCCCGAAGATTTGCTGCAACTGATCATCACCGAAATGGACGTCACCCCCGCCGACGTCTTCCCGCTGCATGGGCTGATCGGCACGGTCGATATCAAGCAACTGATCAGCGACGACCGCCCCGATCTGACCTTTGTTCCCTATAACGCCCGCTTCCCCGAACGGGTGCGTGATTTCGGCGGCGATTGCTTTGCCGCCATCCGCAAAAAGGACATCGTCGTCCACCATCCGTTCGAAAGCTTCGACATCGTTGTGCAGTTCCTGCGCCAGGCGGCGCGCGATCCCAACGTGGTGGCCATCAAGCAAACGCTTTACCGCACCAGCAAGGACAGCCCCATCGTCAAGGCCTTGGTGGAAGCCGCCGAAATGGGCAAGTCGGTCACCGCCATGATCGAGTTGAAGGCCCGCTTCGACGAAGAAGCCAACATCGGCTGGGCCCGCGATCTGGAACGCGCCGGGGCCCAGGTGGTCTATGGCTTCCTGGAACTGAAGACCCACGCCAAGATTTCCCTGGTGGTGCGCCGCGAAGGCGGGGAACTGCGGTCCTATGTCCATTTCGGGACCGGCAATTACCACCCCATTACCGCCAAGATTTACACCGATCTCAGTTTCTTCACCTCGGACCCGGCGCTGTGCCGCGACGCCAACCGCACCTTTAATTTCATGACCGGTTACGCCAAGCCGGAACGCATGGAAAAGCTGGCCATCGCGCCCTTGATGCTGCGCGACCGCATCCTGTCTTGCATCAAGGATGAAATCGAACATGCCAAGGCAGGCCGCCCGGCCGCGATGTGGCTGAAGATGAATTCGCTGGTGGATCAAAAGCTGATCGACGCCCTTTATCGGGCATCGCAAGCCGGGGTGCAGATCGATCTGGTGGTGCGCGGCATTTGCTGCCTGCGTCCGGGCGTGCCCGGTCTGTCGGAAAACATCCGGGTCAAAAGCATCGTCGGGCGCTTCTTGGAACATGGCCGCGTGCTGTGCTTTGGCAACGGCCACAAGCTGCCGTCGCGCCATGCCAAGCTGTTCATCTCGTCGGCGGACTGGATGAACCGCAACATGGACTGGCGCGTCGAAGCCCTGGTGCCGATTGAAAACCCCACCGTTCAACGCCAGATCCTGGAGCAGATTATGGTGGCGAACCTGAAGGACAATCTGCAAAGCTGGGTCTTGGACGCCGCAGGGGTCTATCACCGCATTGCCCCCGCCGAGGGCGAACAGCCCTTCAGCGCCCACACCTATTTCATGACCAACCCCAGCCTGTCGGGCCGGGGCAGCGCCTTGGAACGGGGTCGCCCCCTGCCTAAACTGATGCTGAAGGGTTCGGCGTAGAAAAATGAGTGCCCTTAAAGGTCAGACAGTGACCGCCGAGAACAATCACATCGCCATCGTCGATATCGGGTCCAATTCCATCCGTCTGGTGGTTTATGACGGGGTTGCCCGCACCCCCGTCGCCATCTTCAACGAAAAGGCGGTGTGCGCCCTGGGTCAGGGCTTGGGAACGTCGGGGCGGCTGAACCCCGACGGCGCGGCCTCGGCGCTGGACAATCTGGCCCGCTTCGTGCGGCTGGCCCGCGCCATGCGGGTCAGTTCGCTGAAAATCCTGGCAACGGCGGCCGTGCGCGATGCCGAAGACGGTCCGGCCTTTATCGAACCCGTGCAACGCCGCTGCGCCCATCCCGTCACCGTCCTGTCGGGCGAGGAAGAGGCCCGTTATGCCGCCATGGGGGTGCTGTGCAGCACACCCGGCATCGACGGCACCGTCGCCGATTTGGGCGGCGGCAGCCTGGAACTGGTGGCCCTGGACCAGGGCAAGTTCGCCGGTCCCTATGCCACCATGCCGCTGGGGGTGCTGCGCCTGTCGGAAGCCTCGGGCGGCGACCGCAACCGGGCCTTTTCCATCATCGACCAGCATTTGAACGCCATTTCCTGGCTGGGGGATGGCAAGAACCGCCCGCTTTACGCCGTCGGCGGGGCGTGGCGCGCCCTGGCCCGGCTGTGCATCGCCCAAACCGGCCACCCCCTGCATGTGCTGGACAATTATACCCTGGCGCGTCCCGACGCCATCCGCCTGATTGACCTGATCTCGCGCCAAAGCCGCAAGAGCATGGACAAGGTGCCGGGTCTGTCCAAGAAGCGCCTGCCGCATCTGCCCATGGCCGCAATCCTGTTGGAAAAGGTGCTGGAACGGATCGAGCCGTCGCATCTGGTCTTTTCCGTCTATGGCATGCGCGAAGGGGCGTTCTTCAACAGCCTGCCGCCGAAAGTTCAGGCGCAAGACCCACTGATCGCATCCTGCGCCGATCTGGCCCGCACGTCCGGACGTTTCCCCGAACATGGGCAGGAAGTCATGGACTGGATGGCCCCGCTGTTCCCCCAGGAAACCGCCCACCAAAGACGCCTGCGCTATGCCGCCTGCCTGTTGGGCGATGTGTTCTGGAACGAACATCCCGATTACCGGTCGGAACAGGCATTCCTGAAAGTGTTCCGCCTGCCCTTCATGGGGCTGGGACACCAGGACCGCGCCGCCCTGGCCCTGGCGGTCTATGCCCGCTATCAGGGCGACAGCGACATTCCCGAAGCCGCCAACGCCAAAAGCCTGCTGTCGGAAGACGAACAGCGCCGCGCCCGCATCATCGGGCTGGCGCTACGCCTGGGCCATTCTGTTTCAGGTGGGGTGCCGGGCCTGCTGCGCTCGACCCGACTGGTCGGACAAAAGGACGCACTGCTGCTGGAAGTCCCGGAAAACGACCCAGCCTTCGCCCCCGACATCACCGATCGTCGGTACGAACGTTTGGCCAAGGCCGCGGGATACGACCGCTTCGAAATGCGCCGGGTCTGACGGCTGTCAGACCCGAGGAACGGCCCGTCAGACCCGCCAGCCGCCCCCCTTACGGCAAGGCGGCAAGGCTGGTGCGGACTTGGTTGTGCAGATCGCGGCCCAGCCCCAGGGCGAACCCTGTTTCCATGACCAGGAACAGCGGCCCCACCAGAAGGCCGCGCAGGTCGTCGAAGAAGGCTGGTTTGCGACCTTCGAAGACATGGCCGACGGCCTGGAAAATCCAGCCCACCACGAACAGCCCCAGCCATGCCGCCAGCCATTGTTCCAGCGGCAGCACGGCCAGGATGGTTCCCACTCCGACCACCACGGCCAGGATCGGGGCCATCACCAGGGCGGCCAATGGGCGCAGCCGCAGATAATAGACCAGCGCCAATACAGCCGCGACCAACGCCGCCGACAGCCCGCCCTCGCCCAGCCGCGCCAGGGCGGCGGCGATGGCCACCATGATCATGGGAATCCCGAAGAAATGCGTGGCGACATTGCGCCGGTCACGGTGATAGGCGCCATAGAACGCCAGTTGCTGCACAAGTGGCTGCATCAAGTCCTCCCCGCCATTGTCGGCGCACCATTACTGGATTATGAGAACCATTAGCGCATAGAAATGCCGTATAGGGCAACATGTCATCGGGAAGATAGGGCGTTTTTCGTTCAGACCAAGTCAGAACAAAAAACCCGACAAGCCCGAGCGGCGCTTGAGCCTAGCTGGCACCGGAGGTGCCGCTGCCAGAGGCATTAACGAG
>JASLCK010000384.1 GCA_030151865.1 Rhodospirillaceae bacterium
CAGCCAGGCTCAAGCGCCGCTCGGGCTTGTCGCGTTTTCTGTTCTGACTTCGTCTGAACGAAAAACGTCCTAGTGGTAGAAATCAATTGGTGGGCCAACTTATCCAGACACTTGGGAATCAAGTGTCTGGGTTGGACCACTAGCGCAGCGGCGGCGGGAAGAACAGGCCGCCGTTGTTCCATAATGCGTTGTGGCCGCGTTCCAAGGCGATCGAGGTGTTGGGGCCCAGGTTGCGGTTATAGATTTCGCCGTAATTGCCGACCTGGGCGATGATGCGCCGCGCCCATTGTGGGTCCAGGCCCAGGGTTTTGCCGAACTCGGTATCGTGGCCGGTCAGGCGGGCCAGTTCGCCGTCGCCGCCGTCCAGAATGTTGGCGATGTTGGCGCTGGTCACGCCGCGGGCTTCAGCGATTTGCGGGACCAGCACCGCCCAGCGGACAATGGATTCCCAGCGGTCATCGGCGGCGGAAACCGCCGGGGCCAGCGGCTCGCGCGAGATGATGTCGGGCAGCAGAACCCAAAGCTTGGGATTGCTGGCCAGGGTGCTGCGCCGCGCCGCCAGTTCGCTGCGGTCACCGGTCACCAGCGCGCATTTATGGGCGGCAAAGGCGTTCCACTTTTCCTCGCTGGTGGGGCTTTCCATGATGGTCATGCCCCAGTTGTTGCGGACATTGCCGTTCTTCAGGGTATCGATGCTGGTGGTCTGCGACTGGACGCAGACGCTTTGTCCCTTGGCGTCTGCCAGGGTTTTGATGCCGCTGTCGCTCCAGACCATGAAGCCTTGGCCGTCATGAAACAGCACGGCGGGAAAATGCACCCCCTGGACCACATCGCGGCTGTGGGTCCAGGTGGCCATCCCCAAGGCGATGTCCACATCGCCCGTCGTGACCGCTTTAAATTTGTTGCCGGTGCTGATGCGCTGGATGGAAATGCGGTTGGCGTCGCCCAGCACGGCGGCGGCCACGGTGCGGCAAAAGTCGATGTCGAAGCCCTGAACTTCGCCGGTCGGGGAAATTTGGCTGAAGCCCGGCGTCATATCGACGGCGCAGCGGACCGTGCCGTTTTTGGTGACGCGGGCCAAAATATCTTCCGCCGCCGTTGCGGGCGGGGCCAGCAGGCCGGCAAACAGGGCAAGGGCGGCGAAAATTCCGAACGGCTGTTGCATTTTTTCCAATTCCTGCGCCAAGACATTCCTAATTTACCGGCGAGGCTGTATCCTGTCTTCGGAATTCCTTATGTCAGGGCTGGGCTTTCGCAAAGTGTCATTCAGGCCGACCAAACCGCAGTCGCCGCACACCCGCGCCCAGCGCAGCCTTGCCCGTTACTTTACCTGGGGCGGCGGCGCGTTGGCGGCGCTGGTGTTCGCCATCGGCGGGGCGTCGCTGTTGTTCCTGGAAACCGCCCGCACCAGCAGCGAACAATCGGTGGATATTTATTGGCCGCGCTCGGTCGCAGCCCTGCGGCTGGCTGCCGATGCCAGTCATCTGATCGCCCTGACCACCGAACTGCCCTCTGCCGCCAGCGATGCCGAACGTCAGACGGTGCTGCAACGCATTGACGGGGTTAAAAACAATCTGTCGTCGGATCTGTCCATGCTGCGCGAGGCCGGTGTGGCGGAAGACGATCTGTCGGCCATGGTCAAAGCCCAGCAAGCTTTGATGGATGGCGTCGATCTGACCAACGAACTGGTGCAAAACGGCGTCGAGATGCGCCGCGAACTGGCCAATCAAAAAGAAGCCGCCCGCGCCCGCTGCGCCGCGCTGGTCGATCATCCCGATTGCCGGGCGGTCATCCTGGCCCTGGCCGCGCCCGATCTGGACAGCGCGCCGATCCGTCCCGTGCCGGGGTTGGAAACGGTGGTGTCGCTGCAACGCGATCTGTTCGCCAACGAACAGCGCCGCCTGAACCTGGCGCGTCGCCAAAGCGAAATTGCCGGGCGGTTCCTGTTCCTGGCCTCCAGCCAGTCGGATGAAGCGGTGGCTCGCATCCGCGCCCAGCAAAACACCATCGTCGATTGGAGCATCCGTACCGAATGGATTATGGGGCTGGTGCTGTTGACGGGTCTTTTGCTGGCCATCGGGTTGCGTGTGGTCATGCGCCGTCGGGTGTTGTTGCGTATTCAGTCGCTGGAAACCGCCATGGTCAATTGGCGCCATGACGGCGGCTGGACCACGGCTTTGCCCGATACGGTGCCGATGCATCCCGATGAAATCGACACCATGACCATGGCGCTGCGGGAATTGCTGGGGGAAATCACCCAGCGCACCAACGATCTGACGAGGTCCAACAGCGAGTTGGAACAGTTCGCCTATGTGGCGTCGCACGATTTGCGCCAGCCCTTGCGCATGGTCAACGGCTATCTGACCCTGTTGCAGCGCGAACTGGGGCCGTCCCTGAACCAAGAAATGAAGGACTGCTTCGCCTTTGCCTTGGATGGGGCCAAGCGGATGGATCAATTGGTGGTCGATCTCTTGGACTATGCCCGCATCGGCAGCCGCGCCATGACCGTCGAGCCGGTGGAAATGGCCGACGTTCTGGAAATTTGCCTGTTGGACTTGCGGGCGCAAATCCAGGACTGCAAGGCTGAGATCAAGGTTCCCGACGATTTGCCGGTGGTGTGGGGCGACCGTGGGCAGGTGCAGCGCCTGTTCCAGAACCTTTTGGGCAATGCCTTGAAATATCGCGCCCCCGGCAGACCCCCCGTCATTGCCGTTACATGGCAGGATCGGGGCGAGGAATGTCAGATCACCGTGACCGACAACGGTATCGGCATCCGCGAGCAGGATTATGAACGGGTGTTCGGGCTGTTCCAGCGCTTGGTCTCGCGCGAGCAGTACGAGGGCACCGGCATCGGTCTGGCCATCTGCAAGCGCATCGTCGATTGCCAGGGCGGGCGGATTTGGGTGGAGTCCCGCTATGGCGAGGGCAGCAGCTTCCATGTGGTGCTGCCCAAGGCAGCCGACCGCTTTTTGCAGTTGGGCAAAGGCGGTTTGCAAGACCGGCTGGAAGCCGGAAAAGACCTGCTGGAGCAGGATTGATCCGGCAAGGGCGGGGCGTTTACCCCGCCTGTTGCGCCGCTTCCAGTTCTTCTTGGATTTCGAACCAGATTTCCTCGGCCTCGCCTAGGGCTTTGTCGATGTCGCCCAGTTCGCGTTGCAGGGCGCTGACCTTTTCGCCGGGGCCGCTATAAAGCTTGGGGTCGGCCAGCTTGGTTTGCAGGTCGGCCTTTTTCTTGGAAAGCTGATCGACTTTCTTTTCCGCATCCTGGGCCTTTTTGCGCAAGGGGGCCAGTTGGGCGCGCAGTTCGGCGGCGGCGCGGCGTTCGTCCTTGCGGTTGGTCTGACCTTCGCGCGGTTCCTTGCCGTCGCGGCGGGCTTCGCGGGCCTGTTCCAGCAACAGCTTTTTATAAGCTTCCAGATCGCCGTCGAAATTCGTGACGGTGCCGTTTTGCACCAGCCACAGCCGATCGGCGGCCAGTTCGATCAGGTGCGGATCGTGGCTGATCAGCACCACCGCGCCCTGATAGGCGTTCAAGGCCGCCACCAGGGCTTCGCGGCTGTCGATGTCGAGATGGTTGGTCGGTTCGTCCAGGATCATCAGATGCGGCGCGTCGCGGCTCATCAGGGCGAACAGCAGGCGCGACTTTTCCCCACCCGACAAGTTGGCAACCTTGACGTCGGCGCGGTCCTGGCCGAAGCCGAAGCGGCCCAACTGGGCGCGCACCTTGGATTCCAATGCCTGGGGCATCAGGTCGGCCATATGGTCGTAAGGGGTGCGCTCCAGGCTCAGCTCTTCGGTCTGATGCTGGGCGAAATAGCCGATCTTCAGTTTCTGCGACCGGCGCAACTCGCCGTCCAGCAGATCCATGCGGCCCGACAGCACCTTGGCCAGGGTCGATTTACCGTTGCCGTTGGCCCCCAACAGGGCGATGCGGTCATCCATATCGACGCGCAGCGACAGATTGCGCAAGACCGGCTTGCCCGGTTCATAGCCCGCCTGACCTTTCTCTATGGCGACGATGGGCGGCGACAGCGGTTCGGGATCGGGGAAGTCGAAGCTGACCGGCTGGTCTTCGATCACCGAGATGGGCGGGCCGAGCCGTTCGAGCATTTTGACGCGGCTTTGCGCCTGGGCGGCTTTGGTGGCCTTGGCGCGGAAGCGGTCGATAAAGGCCTGTAGCTTGCGGCGCTGGTCTTCCTGTTTGACGGCGGCTTTGGCCATCAGGTCGATCTTTTCGCGCCGCACCTGTTCAAAGCGGTCGTAATTGCCGCCATAGGCCACCAGCTTGCACTGATCGATATGGACGATACGGTCGGCCACCTCGTTCAGCAGTTCGCGGTCATGGCTGATCACCACCAGGGTGCCGGGATAGTTGGACAGGTAATTTTGCAGCCACAAGGTGGCTTCCAGGTCCAGGTGGTTGGTCGGTTCGTCCAGCAGCAGCA
>JASLCK010000092.1 GCA_030151865.1 Rhodospirillaceae bacterium
TCTATCCAATTGAGCTACGGGTGCATTTCTCTTCGACCGTGTTACCGGCTGCGGAGGACGCGGACCATACTGAAGGATTGGCGGGGGCGCAAGAAAAAAATTGACCCTGATTTGTAAAAGGGTCTTTCCTCGCTTTTGCGGCAAAACGGCTTGTCGCCTGGGAAGTGTTTGAGTAAACTCGCGCCGAGATTTGCTGGGGGAGCAAATTTTTCCCAATTAGGCGTCCCAGGCGACCAGCCGCTGCAATCGATCCCAACTCGCGAGTCAAGGTGTCCAGTCCGATGGCTTTCCGTAAGACCCACTCCGTTGCCGTTTTGGCGGTTCTTCTGCTCGGTGGATGCTCTTTCGCCGACGATGCTCTGTTCCCGTCTCTGTCTCCGGACAGCAGCGGCTCTTCTCCTGCTTCGGTGCAGGCGTCGCAGCCGATCCTGGGAACGTCGAGCTTTGTCGCGCCGCACGTCACACCCGGTCAGCCGACCGGCACTTTCGTGGGCCAGAAGGTTGTGAACCTGCGTAACGATCTGACGCAGTTGCAAACGACCCTGAGCAGCCAGAACGACCAGCTGCAGCAATTGCGCGGCCAGGTCATTCAGGATTCCCAGACCTATCACGGCACTGTCGCCGCCATTCAGACCCGCTTGCAGGTCGGCACCACGCCCGGCAATCCGATCCTGGTTCAGCAGTGGAACGAAGCCCAGTCGGAAATGGACCGCATCAATGAAGATGTGCTGCGCCTGAACCGCCTGAGCAGCGATGTCGCCTCGACCTCGGGCATGGCCGCCTATCTGCTGGATTCGGTGCGCGCCGCGCGCTCGCTGTCGGGCGCGGTTGACGAAGACCATCGCCAGTTGCGCGTTCTGGAAGACGAAACCAACACCACCACGGTGACCATCGAACGTCTGCTGAACGAACTGTCGTCCGATGTGCAGCGTCAGCAGGCTTATGTTTCGTCCGAACGCAACAACCTGAATACCCTGGCCGTCGCCATCAAGAACGGTCAGTTGTACGGCACCTCGCTGGCCAACACCCGTTTGGGGTCGTCGATGGCTCCGGTCGGTCCGGTGACCGCCGCCCCGTCGGCTGCCCCGGCCCTGGGCAATGACCGTCCGCTGGTGGTGATCCGGTTCGACCGCCCCAACGTCAATTATGAAGATGCGCTTTACACCGCCGTGCGCAGCGCCCTCGACCGTCGTCCCAACGCCGTGTTCGAAGTGGTCGCGGTGTCGTCGTCGTCGGGCAGTGTCGGTGGTGCCGCCATCGGCGAAGCCAGTTCGCGCCGCAATGCCGATTCGGTGGTGCGTTCGCTGACCCAGATGGGCCTGCCCAACGACCGCATCCGTCTGTCGGCTGGCAGCAGCGCCACCGCCAGCAACGGCGAAGTGCAGGTCTTCGTTCGCTAAATCAGCGAACCCAGCCTTTCAAGACAGAACGCCAGCCCGCAAGGGCTGGCGTTTTTCTTTGTCCGAAAGGAACCGGCGTTGCTCAGGGTTTCAAATGCCGGGTGAACCAGTCGCAGGCCTCGCCCGAGGTTTGCTCGAAGAGATGATGATAGACATCGAAATGTCCGCCCGGTGTCAAAACCAGCTTTTTCGGTTCCAATGCCCGTTGATAGGCCGATAGGGCCAGATCGGTCGGAGTGACGTCATCGGCAGCGGCAACAATCATCAAAAGCGGGGTCGGGCTGATCCGTTCGATGCAATAAGCCGGGTCGTAGTGAGACGACAACTCGGCCGATCGCACGGTGACGGCGTTTTCCCAATGGGGGGCCAGGGTGGCGGTGGCGCCATAGAACGCCACTGCGTCGGCGCCGTTGTAAATGCCTGGCTCTCCATCGGCGGGAATGATCAACCGGCGGGCCACGGGTTGGCCCTGGGCGCGGGCGGCGCGGTCAGCGGCTTGGGCTGCTTGGACCTGTCGTAACAGATGCGGGGCGACCCGGCGTTGAGCGCTGGCAAAGCCGCTGGTGGTCGGCACCTGCACCACGATGGCGGCCAGACGTCGGTCCATCGCCCCCAGCAACAAGGCATGTCCGCCGCTATAACTGGATCCCCACAGGCCGATCCGTTCGGCGTCGATGCCGTTTTGCTGGCCTACCCAGGTGATGACGTCCTGCATGTCGCGGACCTGTTGCCAGGGATCGATTTCGCCTCGCACCGTGCCGCCGCTCTTACCGAAATTGCGATGATCGTATAGCAGCACCGCCAGACCGGCGGCGGCGAAGCATTCGGCGAAACGGTCGGTATAGAGTTCCTTGACGGTAGCGTATCCCCCCGACATGACGATGACCGGGGTGGGGCCGGTGGTGGTGATGGGGCGATAGAACCAGCCGTCCAGGGTGATGTCAGCCAAAGGAATGGTGACGTCGTGACGGGTGAAGATGCTCATTGGGCTGCTCCCTTCAAAAAGGATGGGGCAGCTTAAATCCGTGGTGCTTTGTCTTGCGCCGCGTTTTAGGTCAAAAAAAGCGGCAAAACAGACAAGATTGGATCAGGGTTGATCGGCCAGAAAGCGGCGCGGCGTCTGGCCCATCTGGCGGCGAAACATGGCGGAAAAAGCGCTGGGGGTGTCATAGCCCAAATCCAGCGCCACTTGGGTGACGGGATCGCCCGCCGCCAGCCGGGGCAGGGCCAACAGAGTGCGCATCTGTTGACGCCAGCAATCGAAGGTTAGCCCTAATTCACTCTGAAATAGCCGGGCCAGGGTGCGGGCCGAGGCTCCGGCCTGTTCGCCCCATTGAGTCAAGGCGCGGTTGTCGGCAGGGTCGGCCAGCAAGCCCTGACAGACCCGGATCAGGCGTGGGTCTTGCGGCATGGGCAGGGACAAGGCTTGTCGATGCGACCAGGAAATCTCGCCGGGGATCAGGGCCAACAGGCGGGCGTCGTGACTGTCGGGCGGACAATTTTCTGAAACCTGCACCGCCCGCAGGATCATTTCCCGCAGCAGTCCGCCGACGGTGATGGCGACCGGCACGGGCGGGCAGGATTGGGCGGAAAGGGGCGGGCTGAAATACAGGCTGCGCAGCGACACCGCGCCGCGGGCCCGCAGGCAATGCTCGCGGTTGGGCGGCACCCATAAGGCGCGTTGCGGCGGGATCAGCCAGACTTGGCGGTCGATGGTCATTTCCATCACACCGCGCACGGCATGGACCAATTGTCCACGTTCGTGACGATGGCCAGGCAGGATATGGCCGTCGGGATATTCCCGCGCCAGGGCCAGGACCGGCGGTCCGGGCGAATGGCCCTGGCGGGGATCAACGCTCATTGCAGGGGTCAGAACCCGGCGACGCTGCCGTCGCTGCGGGGGTCCGACGCCCCTTCCAGACGACCGTCTTCGTGACGGACCACGGCCCCGGCATGGCCCATTTCCTGATCGAAGGCATCCACCAGGGTGACTTCGTGTCCGGCATCGCGCAGGGCTTGGATCAGGCTGGAATCAAAGCGGGCTTCCAGCTTCAGTTCCGATGCTTGATCGCCCCGGCCGGGTCCCAGCCGCCAGCGCGGCGCGCTGACCGCCTGCTGCAGTCGCTGACCAAAATGGGCATAGCGCGAAAAGATCGCCGCCTGGGTCTGAGGCTGGCCGTCGCCGCCCATGGTGCCGTACACCATGGTGCGGCCATCGCGGAAGCGGGCCAGGGCCGGACACAGGGTGTGAAACGGCTTGCGGCCGGGGATCATCAGGTTCTGAGTTTTGTCGGCGATGGAAAAGGCGGTGGCGCGGTTGTGCCACAACAGGCCGAAATCGCCGATGGCCAGACCCGACCCAAAGGGGGCGCACAGGCTTTGGATGCAACTGACGGCGCGGCCCTGGTTGTCGATGACGCCAAACCACGACGTGTCGCCCGGCGTGGCGGCGCGCTTCCACGGCAGGGCACGGCGCGGCGCGATGGTGGCGGCCAGCTTGTCCAGCAGCGGTTCGCTAAGGTACGTGGTGGAATGGATGGTCATATAGGCCGGATCGGTCACATGGGTGTTGCGCACGATAAAGGCCTGCTTGGTGGCTTCCACCAGGCTGTGAATATGGGCGAAACCGTCGGCTTCGGTAACGTTCAGCCGATCGAACAGCCCCAGCGTCATCAGCGCCGCCAGCCCCTGGGTGGGGGGCGGCGTATTGTAGATGGTGGCGCAGTTCAGGTTCAGCGACAGCGGACGACGGCGCACCGAGCGGTGGCGGGCCAAATCTTCCGACGTGATGGGGCTGCCCAGCTTTTGCAGTTCGGCCCCCAGATGATGGCCGACCGCGCCGCGATAAAAATCATCCAGCCCGCTTTGCGCCAGACGATCCAGCAGATCGGCCAGCCCCGCCGAAATCAGCCGGGTTCCGGCCTGGGGGGCCTTGCCATCGGGAAAGTAATGCTGCCCGCCCGGCAGGCCTGCCAGTTCGCCCTGACGGCGCGCGGCACAGACAGCGTGCCCATCGGTGACGGAAAAACCGTGGCGGGCATGGTGGATGGCGTCTTCGAACAGGCGCGACAGCGGCAGCGCGCCGCCCCAGCGGGTGCTGATTTCCAGCGCCGCCTGCCAGCCCGATACGACACCGGCAACGGTTGCAGCGGCCAGCGGTCCGCTGGTCGGCACCGCGTTCAAGCCCCGTTCGCGATAACTTTCGGCCCGCGCCGCCGCACCGGCGACGCCGGAGGCATCAATGGAAATCGGCGGCCTGCCCGGATCATAGATCAGCCAGAAGCCATCGCCGCCCAGCCCGCTCATATGCGGATAGACCACGGCCAAAGCCGCCGCCGTGGCAACGGCTGCTTCGATGGCGTTCCCTCCATCGCGCAGCACCGCCAGTCCGGCTTGGGATGCCAGATGGTGGGGCGCGCTGACCATGCCTCGGGACGCCATGGGAGTATGCAACATTTGGCCTTCCTCATTTTCCGCGCGGCATGCGCGAACAACAATTGGGGCGGATTTTGCGGCATCGGCGCGCCCTAGTCCAGTGCGGCGGCGCGCATTATCCTTCGAGACTGCGTAAAAAATCCTTTTCTGGTAATGACATCCTCTTGACCAGAGGGATAAACGCCGCCCTTTGTCACAAAAGCGCCGCATCGAGCCATTGCGCCGAGGGGCGGGCTGGGAGTAAAGTCCCCGCCATTTTTTCGGGAGAGTTCGGATGGCTCAGGATTTCACGGATAACATGGCGATCAAGATCGGCTGGGACGCACTGCACCGCGATACGGTGATGCTGTGCCGCAAGCTGCGCCACAAGGGCCCTTTCAAGGGGATCATCGCGGTGGCCCGCGGCGGTCTGGTTCCGGCGGGGATCGTCGCCCGCGAGTTGGATATCCGTCTGGTCGATACCGTTTGCATCGCCAGTTATGATGAAAAGACTCAGCGCGACGGTGAAGCCCTGGTGCTGAAGGATGTGGACGGCGACGGCACCGGCTGGCTGATTATCGACGATCTGGTGGATTCGGGGAATACTTTCCGCCTGCTGCGCAAGATGCTGCCCAAGGCCCATTACGCCACCGTCTACGTCAAGCCCAAGGGCCAGGACGTGGTGGATACCACGGTCATTCCGATCGAACAGGAAATTTGGCTGGTTTTCCCCTGGGACGACGAACCGCCCAAGACCCATCCCTAAGGCAGGGGACGTCTGATCCGCCGAAGCTGAAATTGGGTTTCAGCTTCGGGCGGCGGGCTGATAGACCCCGCGATGTTCGTTCGGGGTAAAGCTTTGGGTGACGCCGATCACGGTTTCCGCCCCGCCCAGATACAAGAACCCATCGGGGGTCATCTGCTTGGCGATGCCGTCCAGCACCTTGGCTTTGGTCGGCTGATCGAAATAAATCAGCACATTGCGGCAGTACACCACGTCGAACTTGCCCAGGGCGGCGGGGCTGTCGAGCAGATTAAATTCGCGGTAATGCACCATGGCGCGGATCGCTTCATCGATCTGCCAAAGCTCGTTATGCTTTTTGAAGTATTTCACCAGCATCTGAATGGGTAGGCCGCGCTGCACCTCGAACTGGGAATAAAGCCCGGTTTTGGCGCGGTCCAGCACGTCGCGCGACAGATCGGTGCCTATAATCTCGAAGCGCCAGCCCGCCAGTTGGGCACCGGCTTCCTTCAAGATCATCGCCAGGGAATAAGGTTCCTGCCCCGTCGAGGCGGCGGCGCACCAGATGCGGACCGAGCGCGAGCCCGCGCGGGTTTTCAAGAGGTGGGGCAGAACCACCGCCTTGAAATGATCAAAGGGCTTCTGATCGCGGAAGAAAAATGACTCGTTGGTCGTCATGGCTTCGATCACGGCCTGGATCAACACCGTGTCGCGGCCGCTGCGCAGCCGCCCGATCAGTTCACCCAGAGAGGTGCAGCCATTGCGCTTGGCCAGGGGAAGCAGTCTGCTTTCCAGCAGATAGCCCTTGTCGGTCGTGATCACCAGCCCGGATTTGTCTTTCAAAAAACGGGCGATGAAGTCGAAATCGGCCGGCTGGATGTCAGCCATGTCAGACTTCCCTCTGCTTATTGTTGGCGAAAGGTCCGGGATTGAGGCCTTCCGTCTGACACTGGCTGGCGGATCCAGCCTGTCAGCTATTTTGAATTATGATGCTGACCATCTGATAAATTCCATACAGCATAACGCAGAGTACGCCGCCGCCAATCCCCAGAAGCAAAATATTCATCGTCCGCTTGCTGGCGGCCAGTTGGGCTTCGATCTCGTCTTGCTCGCTGCTCTGACGGGACGGTTCGGTTTGCGTGTTCATCGTGCTCTCTTGATTTGTTAGGCACACGCAGTTTAGCAAAATAATGCCGGACGGCTCTAACGGAAAGATATCTGGTGGGATATGGCGGTTTCCCGCCTTTTCCGTCTTTTGGCCGATCCTTAATGTGGTTAAGGGAGATAAAGTCTAATTCTTGCCCGCAATGGTGGATGAGAAGGTTTCGAGATCGGTCCCGCCCATGGTATGAAGAAAGACTGGTTATCGTTTGATGGGGATGTCTATGCCGGTCCGCCGATTGGCTGTCATTGCTGCATTGGGCCTGTCGCTGCTGTCCGGCGGGATGCCGTCGGTCGGGGCGGAAGAAGCCAAGCCGGTCAAAGCCGATCCCCGCGTGGTTACGTTGCGGGCTGATCCGTCCTGCCCGCAAAACTGCGACCCCAACAGCGACCACCCCGGTTATGTCATCGAACTGGCCGAAAAGATTTATGGCGCGGCGGGCTATAAGGTCGATTACAAGCTGCTGAGCTGGTCTCGCACTTTGATCGAGGTGCGCCAGGGCAATATCGACGGTGCGGTGGCGGGCATCAAATCCGATGCCCCCGATTTCCGTTACCCCGAGGAAGAGGTGGGCACGCTGCACCACGGTTTTGCCGTGCGTAAGGGTAGCGGTTGGACCTGGAAGGGGGTTCAGTCCCTGGACGGCAAGATTTTGGGGGCGATCCCCGATTACCAATATTTCCCGGAACTGAAGGTCTATATCGACCAGCATGCCGACGACCCCAAGCGGGTGCAGATGGTGGCGATGTTCAACGCCCTGGAACTTAATCTGAAAAAGCTGTCGGTTGGGCGCATCGATGTGGTGTGCGACGACATGAACACCATGCGTTACTTCCACAATCTGCTGCATCTGGAAAACTCGGTCGAACTGGTTGGCCCGGTGGGCGAGGCAGTGCCGCAATATATCGGCTTTACCCCCAACAGCGAGCGAGGCGCCAAACTGGCCAAGCTGTGGGATGACGGTGTTCGCCGCATGCGGGCCAATGGTGAATTGCAAAAGGTTCTCGACCGCTATGGCGCGAAGGACTGGAAATAACCGTGACGCAGCGCGCTTCCAGCCAAACAGCGATGATCGAAGGCGCGGGTCTGTCGGCCCGGCGCAATCCGACGCGCAGGCTGGCCGTCAAGTTTCTGATGATCGTTATTCCGGTGGTGACGCTGTTCACGGCGGCGGTATCCGCTGTTCTGGTGCGCTCGGTTTATACCGAACTTAATCAGCAGTTGATTGAGCGAGTGGGCAATCTGGCCAAAGGTTCGGCCACTGCTCTGGCCGAACCGCTGTGGAGCCTGAACGCCACCACCATTCAGGCCATTGTCAATTCCCTGTCGGAATATGATGAGATCCGGTGTTTGGAAGTGACGGAAACCGCCACCGGCTCGACCTATGCCTGGCCGGTCAAGGGATGCTCGTCGGTGCCCGCCATCGACCGGGTTTCCGAGGACGTGGTTTACGCCGAGCAGGTGGTGGGGCGGTTGGAACTGCTTTATCGCCGCGATGCGGTGACCCAGACCATTAAGGACGATATCGTCAAGGGCGTGTCGATGTTCGTCGGGCTGGTGCTGGTCACGGTGATCACCGCCATGGTGGCGCACCGCATCATCATCGGGACGCCGCTGGACCGCTTGTTGGTGTCGATCCGCAATGGTAACGCCCGTGTCGAGTGGGAAGCCCGCGACGAAATGGGCGAGGTGATTTCCGCCTATAATGAAATGACCCGCCGGGTCGAGGCCCGGACCGAGGATTTGGAAAAAGCCCGCCGTCAGGCCGAAGCCGCCAGTCAGGCCAAATCGGAATTCCTGGCGGTGATGAGCCACGAAATCCGCACGCCCATGAACGGCATCCTGGGGATGACCCGGCTGGTGTTGGACAGCCCCCTGGACGGTTGGCAGCGCGAAAACCTGCAAACCGTGCTGTCATCGGGCGAAGCCTTGATGACGGTGTTGAACGACATCTTGGACTTTTCCAAACTGGAAGCGGGCAGTCTGGAATTTTCCGCCGAGAACTTTTCGGCCGGTCTGGTGGTGGAAAGCGTCATTTCCCTGATGCGGTCGCGCGCGGTGGAAAAGGGCATCACCATTCAGGGTACGGTGTCTCCGCTGGTGCCCGCCTATCTGAAGGGCGATCCGCTGCGGTTGCGCCAAGTGCTGCTTAATCTGGTGGGCAATGCCATCAAATTTACCGAGGTGGGGGGGATCGATATCCGTGTCGAGCCTGAGCCCCTGAGCAAGGGCGACGGGCACGAAGTGTTGAATGACATCGTGCAACTGCGTTTCACGGTGACCGATACCGGGATCGGCATTGCTGAGGAATCGCGGGGCAATCTGTTCAAATCCTTCTCGCAGGCCGACAACTCGATCTCGCGCCGTTTTGGCGGCACCGGTCTGGGGTTGGCCATCTGCAAAAAGATCGTCAGCCTGCAAGGCGGGCGGATTGGCGTCGAGTCCAAGCTGGGCAAGGGCAGCCGCTTCTGGTTTGTGCTGAGCTTTCCCGTCGGGGAACGTCCGCCCGAGGAAAACCGTCAGGCCGCGCCGAGCGCGCCGCTGGTGCATCCCATGCAAATCCTGCTGGCCGAAGATTCGTCGGTCAATCAGCGGGTGGTGGTTGGCATTCTGGGGAAGCGGGGGCATCGCGTCACCGTCGCCAAGGATGGCCGTCTGGCTTTGGAAGCGGTGTTGCGCCAGCATTTCGACCTGATCTTGATGGATATGCATATGCCCGATATGGACGGGTTGGAGGCCAGCCGCCGCATTCGCGGGCTGCCGCCGCCTGCCGGACACATGCCCATCATTGCCCTGACGGCGGCGGCGTTCCGCGAACATACCCAGGCCTGCCTGGATGCGGGTATGGACGAGGTGCTGCATAAGCCTTTTCAGCCGGACCACCTGATCGCCACCGTGGAAAGCTATGGGGTGATGAAGGACGCGGCGTCCTTGGTCGGACATGGGGCGGCGGCCCTGGCCCCGGTGGTTCATCAGGCGGCCTCCGCGCTGGAGGACATGGCCGATCTGGATCTCAAAATGTTCGATGCCCTGCGCGGCCAGTTGGGTGACGAAGTTGTGCACAGTATCGTTTCCGAATATGCGCAGAACAGTCAGCGCCTGCTGTCGGTGGTTCAGGATCGCGATCTGCCGTTCAAGTCCCGCCAGGAGGCAGCCCACAGTCTGAAGGGGGCCAGTGGCCTGCTGGGGTTGTCGGCCATCCATGCCCGGTGTCAGGAAATCGAACTGGCTTGCCGGGATGAAATCCTGGCGGATGTGGACAGGCTGAGTGGCGATCTGGGTGGTTTGCTGCAAACCGGTTGCGCCCTGTTGGAATCCCGTCTCAGTCCGGTGGCGTAACATGGCATTCTCGCCCGTCGAACGCGCTTTGCTGCTGCAAGCCAAAGGGGTTGGTCCCAAGGTGATCGAGCGGTTGGAGCAATTGGGCTTTGACAGCTTTGCCAAGCTGGCGCCGCAAGATGCCGCCGCCATTTGCGCCGCTGCCGCCGGTCTGGTCGGCTCGTCATGCTGGAAGAACAGCCCGCAAGCCCGCAGCGCCATTGCCGCCGCCATCGAAGTGGCGCGTCAGGACGGCGCGTTCTAAAGGGCCTGGCGGCCCTGTTGCGTGTTAATGCAATTCCGAACGGATCTTTTGACGCAGAACGTCGATGGCGATCAGTTCGCCTTCCCGTTCGAAGTGCCAGAAGGTCCAGCCGTTGCAGGTTGGCGCCCCTTGCACGGCGGCCCCGACCTGATGGATCGAGCCGCGATGGTGGTCCGTGATCAAGGTCCCATCGGCGCGGACCTTGGCGCTCCAACGGCGGCGATTGCCGTCCCACAGCACTTCGCCGGGATCAAGCAGCCCGCGTTCCAAAACCGCCCCAAAGGGGATGCGGGGTTCGGACCGCTTGTTGGGGGTGGACAGCACCGACAGATCGGTGACTTCGCGCACCTTGGCGATGCGTTCCTGGGCGGCGGCGATATAGGTTTCGTCGCGTTCCAGGCCGATCCAGCGGCGCCCCAGCTTTTTGGCTACCGCGCCGGTGGTGCCGGTGCCGAAGAAGGGGTCCAAGACCACGTCGCCGGGGTTGGAGGCTGCCAGGATGACACGGTACAGCAGGCTTTCCGGCTTTTGCGTCGGGTGGGTCTTGCGCCCCCCGCTTTTCAGCCGTTCCGGCCCGGTGCACAGGGGCATCATCCAATCGCTGCGCATTTGCAGCCCTTCGTTCAGGGCCTTCATCGCTTCATAATTGAAGGTGTAGCGGGCGCGCGGGCTCTTCGAGCACCAGAGCAGGGTTTCGTGGGCGTTGGTAAAACGGGTGCCGCGAAAGTTGGGCATGGGATTGGTCTTGGTCCAGACCACATCGTTCAACACCCAAAAGCCCAAATCCTGAAGGATTGCGCCAACCCGATAAATGTTGTGATAGCTGCCGATCACCCACAGGGTGCCATCGTCTTTCAAGACGCGGCGGGCGGCATCCAGCCAGCGGCGCGTGAAATCGTCATAGGCGGCAAAGCTGCCCTGAGGATCGGCGGCGGGATCGCCGAAACGGTCCCACTCTTCCTCGACCCCATCGACCTTGCTGTTGTTGGGGCGCAATAGCTGCCCGCCCAATTGCAGGTTATAGGGCGGGTCGGCGAAAACGAGATCGACCGAGCGGGCCGGCAGCCCGTTCATCAGATCGATGCAGTCACCCTGCAAAATCAGGTTGGTTTTCAGCGTTCCCATTTCGGCACTTTGAGTCAAAGTTTAGCCGACGTCAACAACTGATTGGAATCTATAGATTCCCAAATAAATCAGCGATAGGGGCGAAGCTGCGGCGGTGTTCTGGCGTCATGCCAAGTTGTTGAATTGCCTGACGATGTTCCGCCGTGCCGTATCCGGCATTATGGTCCCAGCCATAGCCGGGATAACGCGCCGCCAGTTCGGTCATCATGCGGTCGCGGGTAACCTTGGCAATGATCGAGGCGGCGGCGATCGACAGACTGAGTCCGTCGCCCTTGACCACGCATTGCACCTTGCAGGGCAGGGGCGGGATTTGGTTGCCGTCCACCAGGGCGTGATCGACCGCAACGCCCAGGTTATCAACTGCGCGCCGCATGGCCAGAAACGTGGCCTTCAGGATGTTGATGCGGTCAATTTCCCCGGCTTCGGCCAATCCGACGCCAACTTGCGCGGTGTCTTGGATCAGATCGAACAGCCGATCCCGCTTTTTGGCCGAGACTTTTTTGCTGTCGTTCAACTGCTCGCGCAGGATCGGGTGCAGGGTGTCGGCGGGCAGAATGACGGCGGCGGCCACCACAGGCCCGGCCAGGGGGCCGCGTCCGGCTTCATCGATGCCGCAGACGATTCCCTGCAAGGCTTGCTCATAGGAAAAATCAGGCATCAGGCGCTTTCCTGCGGCGAGGGCGGGGGTTGTTGTGGGTGCGGCGTCAGGGAAACGCGGCCCGGCAAGTGCAACCGTTTGCGCCGCTGCTTCCAGGCGCTGCGCACGGAAAAGGCCTGCATCAGTTCGCGCGGCGAGGTCACGCCCGCCACCGCCAAGGCATGCAGTCGGCGCGCCGTCATCAGCCAGACCGGGCTTAGCATCAGGCTCAGCACCGTGACGGCGACCACCAGACGGGATTCCTGTTTGCCGATCAGGTGGTTGGTCTGGCCGATTTCCGCCAGCAGAAAGGAAAACTCGCCGACCTGGGCCAGGGTTACGCCGATCATGAAGGCGCGCGGCCAGCCTTGCCCCAGCAGTTTCAGTGCGCCGACATTGAGCAAGGTCTTAAAGACCGTGACCATCAGCAACAGCAAGACCACGGTGCCGATATTGGCCCAGATAAAGCGCAAATCCAGCAGCAGCCCGACCGAGACGAAGAACACCATCATCAGCACGCTTTGAATCGGCTGGGTGCTTTTCATCATCGATCCGCATTCCTTGGAATTGCCGATCACCACACCGGCCAGGAACGCGCCATAGGCAGGCGACAGCCCCACCAGATCGGCCAGGGTGGCGGCGCCAAAGCACCAGGCCAGACCGGTCAGGGGCGACAGGTCCTGATGTTCGGCCACCAGCTTGCCAAAGGGCAGGCGGATCGGGCGGCGCAGCAGGAACCAGAACAGCAGCACCAGGATCAGGATGGAGCCCACTACCTTTTCCAGATCGACTGGGCTGAAGCCTTTGCGCGACATCGCCGACAAGATCAGCATCATCGGCACCACGGCCATATCCTGGGCGATCAGGATACCGATGGTGGTGCGTCCGGCGGTCGTCGAGATTTCCTCGGAACTTTCCAGGATTTTGATGACGACGGCGGTGGACGACACCGACACCACGAACCCCAGCAAAATGGCGGTTCCCAGATTCCACTTCAGCAGTGGGGCCAGCAGCCAGGCCACGGTAACGCTGCCTGCGATCTGCAGTAGGGTCGCCAGCAAGGCGACCCGCCAGCCCTGGACAAAGCGGCGCAAATCCAACTGCATGCCCACCAGGAACAGCAGCATCAAGACGCCAAACTGAGCCAGGGTATCAACCGCGTCGCGGTTGCTGACCAGTTTCAGCCCTGCCGGTCCCAGCAGGGCCCCGGCAACGATATAGCCGACAATGGCCGGCTGGCGCAGGCGGGCAAACACCACCCCGCAAAACAGGGCGGCCAGGGCGATGATGGCGGCGGCGGTAACGTCGGAAAGTTCGGAAATATCAGGCATCACAGACAGACTTTAACACGTTCACCCCGGGGTTCTAACCCCCGGTCATGGCGATTTTGAGGCGGCGGTCCGGTTTTCTGGTAGAAAATAGCCCGGCCTTTGCCGTCTTGTCGGGCGAGGCTGCTTAAGATAATCTTTCCGCATGCCAATGGTTGCACAAGGGGGCGAGCATGTCCTTTGCCGAACGTCAAACTGCGCGCACTTTGTTTGACTTGTCATTGGCGCTTTTTTCAAAAGTGATCGAAGGTTTGGTGGCTGTATTGCCGCTCAGTCTGGCTGGATATCTTTGGTTGTACCAGGATGCTACCTTGCGGTGCGAGGTGCACACGTTCCACGTTCTGGCAATTTTTGTCGCCTGTTCTTTGTCTGGTTTCGTCACCTTTGTCACCTGGCGCTGCTGGGCCGAAAGCGGCGAGCCGTTTTTGCGCTACATCACCCTGGCCTTGCTGGCTTTCACCGCGATTTATTTGCCCCATGGCCTGCTGACGCCGTGGGCGGGGCAGAATATCTGGCTGTTTTTGCTGTTCGGTCCGGCGTCGCGCTTCGTCATGGGCGCTTATATGTTTCTGGCCCTGTGCGCCTATACCGAGGAAGACGTACCGGTCGAAGCCGACAAAACCCCGGGTCTGTGGCGTCGTCATCTGCTGCTGATCGCCCTGGTGATCCCGTTGGTGGCGGTTTTGGCGATGTCACCGGTGGCCGGGCAGCTGTGGGTCCGTCTGGTATTGGAAGGCGGCGCGGTGGCGCTGTGCTGTGGCGCACTGGTGGCCCTGGCGGCGCGCGATGTTCGCTCGCCGCTGATGGGTTATACCCGGATGGCGCTGATCTTCTTTGCCGAATCCTCTATCGTGTTTCTGCTGGGCAAGCCCTGGAATCATATCTGGTGGCTGGCGCATCTGATCTTTGCCGCCGGGTTCTTTATCCTGTCTTATGGGGTGGTGCGGGCTTATCGCAGCAGCAAGTCGTTCGCCAACGTCTATTCGCACGAAGAACTGCTGGTGCGTCTGGTGGCGTCGGAAGCCGGACACCGTGCTTCGGTCGAGGCCGAGGAACGGCTGCGCGATATCCTGAACGCCAGTCCCATGGCTGTGGTGGTGGCCAATCTGGGGGGCGAGATCCTGTTTCGCAATCATCGGCTGGATGCCTTGTTTGGTCCGTCCAATGTGCATTTGGGCGGCATCCTGCAGCAAGCCCTGGCGGGCGAGGCTACCGGCGCCGATGGCCGGTGCGAGGCCCCTTATGTCAATGCCGACGGCAAGCCCGGCTGGTTGGCCGTGACCATTTCCGCGATCCAGTATCAGGGGGAGGCGGCAGCGGTCATGCATCTGCAAGATATTACGGCGTTAAAGAAGCCTGATTTGTCCTGATCCAGGAAGTGTGGCGCATGCCAAAAGTCGGATCGATCAAGGGGACCTTATTCCTTTGGTCCGCTGGAAAGTCACGCTCCCTCCGGTTACTCTGGTCTGCATAACATCCAGAAAAAAGTAACTGGGAGGCAATTATGGATCACCAACAACAGGAAGGGGCGACTGCTCCGCCGCCGCAACGCCCGTCTTGCCAGGACAGTGCGTCATACGACGATACGGTTTCGTCCCACGCCAACACCTGGCATGAGCCCGAGCGCAATCACGACGGTTTTACGCCGCATTATGATTCCTTCATGCGGATTGTCCGGCGCTAGGGCTGGCGATACAGTCTGAAAACCCGCTCCGATCCGGGGCGGGTTTTTTATTGGGGCAATGGATAGTCCGGTGATGATGGATCCCACTCTTTCCCTGGCATTTTCTCTGGTCAAGGCCGGGCGGTTCGACGAAGCGGTGGCGTTGGCCAAACGGTTGGCCTCGACCCAGTCACGCAATGCCGGGGTGATCCATGCTTTGGGCGGGATCTATGATCTGTCGCACCGTTTCGACGAAGCGCTGCGCTGCTTTCAGCGCGCGGTCAAATTGGCCCCCCAGGAACCGGCCTTTCATTGCGATCTGGCCTATGCGCTGCTGTCCCAAGGCCAGTTCCGCCAGGGCTGGGCCGAACATGAATGGCGCCATCCTGACATTCCCGGTCCGGCCCCACGCTGGAAGGGCCAGCCGATCACGGGCAAAACCCTGCTGATCCGGCCCGAGCAGGGTTATGGCGATTGCCTGTTCTTTCTGCGCTATGCCCGTTTGCTGGCAAGCCAAGGGGTCAAGGTCATCCTGGGCACCTATCCGCCCTTGGAACGATTGCTGGCAGGGTGCCCAGAGATTGCCACCATGGTGCCGGGTCAGGCGGTTCCGGCTTTCGATTACTGGTGTCCGATGGGCAGCTTGCCTCATCTGTGCGGCACTCACCGGGCCGAACAGATTCCGCCCGCACCCTATCTTGCGCCCGCCGCCGATCTGACCGGGCAATGGGAAACCCGTCTGGCCGAACGGTTGGGGGCGGGGAAGCGTTTGCGGGTCGGCGTCGCCTGGGCGGGCAGCCCCGCCTTTGGCGGCGATGGTGACCGCTCGCCGGGTTTTGCGCCGTTGCGGCCCTTGCTGGCGGTGCCTGGCGTGTCGTGGGTCAGCTTGCAGATCGGCCCCCGTGCGGCGGATGGGGCGGGATCCTTGTTGGATGTGTCCGCCGATATTCATGATTTCGCCGATACCGCTGCCGTGATGAGCCGCTTGGATCTGGTGATTTCGTCCGACACGTCGACCGCCAATCTGGCGGGCGCGTTGGGATTGCCGGTGTGGGTGGCGCTGTCTTGGCTGCCCGATTGGCGCTGGATGCATGGCCGGGCCGACAGTTCCTGGTATGGCTCGGCCCGTCTCTATCGTCAGGCCCGTCCGGGTGACTGGGCGTCGGTGTTCGACGCCATGGCCACCGATCTGGTCACCTTGACCTGATCAGTGGGAC